>CAYNCH010000076.1:0-7809 GCA_964395815.1 uncultured Methyloversatilis sp. | reverse complement strand
GATTCGCCGGCCCGCGAGGTCGACAACACCTCTTCGACCTCCTGCATCTGCTGCACCGCGCCTTCGATCAGGTCGGTGATTTCCTCCGCCACCTGCGTCGGCGCGGCGCCCGGATAGGCGGTCACCACCACGGCCTGGCGGATGATGAATTCCGGGTCTTCGAAACGGCCGAGCTTGCCATAAGAGAGATAGCCGCCAACCAGTAGCAGCACCATTGCCACCCAGGCAATGGTGGCCTTGCGTAACGTATATGCCGCGAGATTCATTCCAGCGGACGGACTTTCATACCCTCGCGCACGGCCTGCACGCCGGCGGCGATGATGCGCTCGTCCGCAGCCAGGCCTTGGAGGATGCGGATATCACCGCCCTGGATCTCGCCCACGCCCACCTGACGGGCACTGACCGCGCCGTCGGCACCCACCACCCAAACGCGTTTTTCCTCGCCTTGTGTGGCGATGGCCGTCAGCGGTACCCACAGTTCAGCTGTCTCGACAGGCCTGATATTCCCTCCGACGAAGGGTGCCACGCTGACCGACATCCCCGGGAGGACCACCAGGTCCTTCGGTGCAGCCTCGATCGCCAGCACCACCTCGTAGCTCTGCGTCTGCGGATCGGCTTCCACCGCAAAGGATTTCAGCCGCAGCTTGACCGGATGGTTGTCCTCGCCAATGAAATAGCCCACGGCGCTGCGTTCCGGCCGCTGCTGGCGGAAGATGCGCTCTGGCACATGGATGACCACCTCAAGCCGGCACAGGTCCTGCACATCGGCCACCACCTGCTTTGCCTGGACATTGGTGAACGTTTCGACGCGGCGGCGCACCAGCGTGCCGTCGAAGGGCGCACGAATCACCGTATCCGCCAGCTCCTGTTCCACGGCCGCGAGGTTGGTACGGGCCACTTCCAGCCGGCTCTTGCGGTCATCCACTTCCGATTTGGCCACCGCCTGCTCGCCTTCGAACAACCGCTGGTAACGCTCCAGATCAGTGCGGGCCCGCTCGAACTCGGCCCGCGCCGAATTCACCCGCGCACGATAGACATTGGCCTCGAGCCGGGCGATTTCCTGGCCGGCCTTGACCGGCATGCCTTCGCGCAATTCGAAAGAATCGAGGAAGCCCGGCACATTGAATGACAGTTCGGCGCGCTTTTCGGCACGCACCCGGCCGGGGAACCGTTCGGCCGTGGCCGTACCGGATTCGCCCACCTGAACAATCAGTGCCGGCCGCACCGGCTCAGTAACCGACGGTGGCGGGGTTTGGCTACAGGCGGTCATCAGCAGGCCCGAAAGAAACAGGAAAAACTTAGTCATGACTCATCACATGGGCGCCAATAAATCGGTCGATGTAGTAGATGCCGTCGATACGCTGTGCAACTGTCTGCGCGGCCACCAGGTCGAGATCCATTTCGACGATGACCCACGGCTGCGCCGGATCGCCATCGGTAATCTTGCTGATACGAACCACCGGGCCGAAAGGCTTCAGGCGTTCCTTGAGCCGATCAGGATCAACAGTCGCTGGCAAGCCGGATAACAATATTTTGTTCACGGTAGATACCCAATCTGAACAAGGTGGCAGAAACTACCATTTGTCAGACCCCTGAAAAAATTCGACCGCCCATTTTGGGCGGACTTTCTGCAAATACACTGGCTTTTGTTGAGCCAAGAGTTCTGAAGGCGAAAAGGGCAGGGCGGAATACGCCCGACAGACTTCTATAAAATACCCAAGTGATAAAGAAGTGGTGACCAATGTGGTGATTCCTCCCGGTAGTCCTTTTCGGCTGCATGAGCCGTTTCCGCCGGCCGGCGATCAGCCCGAGGCGATCCGGCTGCTGGTCGAGGGCATCGAGGATGGTTTGAGTTACCAGACCCTGCTGGGGGTTACTGGCTCGGGCAAGACCTACACGATGGCCAACGTCATCGCGCGGCTCGCGCGGCCGGCGCTGGTGCTGGCGCACAACAAGACGCTGGCCGCGCAACTCTATGCCGAGTTTCGCGAGTTCTTTCCCGAGAACGCGGTCGAGTACTTCGTCTCCTACTATGACTACTACCAGCCCGAAGCCTATGTGCCGGCACGCGACCTATTCATCGAGAAGGATTCCGCGATCAACGAGCATATCGAGCAGATGCGCCTCTCGGCGACCAAGTCGCTGCTGGAGCGACGCGATGTGGTGATCGTCTGCACCGTCTCGGCGATCTACGGTATCGGCGACCCGGTCGATTACCATGCGATGATTCTGCACCTGCGCGAAGGGGAGAAAGTCGGTCAGCGAGAAATCATCCGGCGGCTCTCGGAGATGCAGTACGAGCGTAACGAGATGGACTTCCATCGCGGCACCTTCCGCGTGCGTGGCGACGTGATCGACATCTTTCCGGCGGAGAACGCCGAAAGCGCGCTGCGCGTCGCGCTGTTCGACGACGAGATCGAAACCCTGACGCTGTTCGATCCGCTCACCGGCCATACGAAACAGAAGCTGGGCCGGTTTACGGTATTCCCGTCGAGTCACTACGTTACGCCACGCGGCACGGTGGTGCAGGCCATCGAAAAAATCAAGAAGGAGCTGCGCGAGCGCACCGAGTTCTTCTACAAGGAAAACAAGCTTGTGGAAGCGCAGCGCATCGAACAGCGCACGCGTTTCGATATCGAGATGCTCGACCAGATCGGCTTCTGCAAGGGCATCGAGAATTACTCGCGTCACCTCTCGGGCCGCAAGGCCGGCGAGCCGCCGCCGACGCTCTATGACTACCTGCCGCCCGACGCGATCATGTTCATCGACGAATCGCACGTGACCATCCCGCAGGTCGGTGCCATGTACAAGGGCGACCGCTCGCGCAAGGAGAATCTGGTCAATTATGGTTTTCGCCTGCCGTCGGCCCTCGACAACCGGCCACTCAAGTTCGAGGAGTTCGAGCGCCTGATGCCACAGACGGTCTTCGTCTCGGCAACGCCCGCGAACTATGAGCAGGAGCACCAGGGGCAGGTGGTCGAGCAGGTGGTGCGCCCGACCGGCCTGGTCGATCCGGTCATCGATGTCCGTCCGGCGAGCACCCAGGTGGATGATCTGCTATCCGAACTCAAGAAACGCGTCGCGGAAGGCGAACGCGTGCTCGTCACCACGCTGACCAAGCGGCTGTCGGAACAGCTCACCGAATTCCTCGCCGACAATGGTGTCAAGGTGCGTTACCTGCACTCGGATATCGACACGGTCGAGCGCGTCGAGATCATCCGCGACCTGCGGCTTGGCGTCTTCGACGTGCTGATCGGCATCAACCTGCTGCGCGAAGGCCTCGATATTCCTGAGGTCTCCCTGGTGGCGATTCTCGACGCCGACAAGGAGGGCTTCCTGCGTTCCGAGCGCTCGTTGATCCAGACCATCGGCCGTGCGGCGCGCCACCTCAACGGTACAGCGATTCTTTACGCCGACAAGATTACCGACTCGATGCGGCGCGCCATGGCCGAAACCGAGCGCCGTCGCGCCAGGCAGTTAAGCTACAACGCCGAGCATGGCATCACGCCGGTTGGAGTGAAGAAGCGCATCAAGGACATCATCGACGGCGTTTACGATACCGAGAACCTGCAGCGGGAATTGAAGGTCGCACAGGAGGCCGCGAAATACGAAGCGATGAGCGAGAAGGCGCTGGCGCGCGAGATCAAGCGGCTGGAAAAAGCGATGCAGGAGCACGCGAAGAACCTGGAGTTCGAGCAGGCTGCCGCGGCGCGTGACGAACTGTTCCGGCTCAAGCAACTGGCTTTCGGCGACTCGGGGCACGACGCCCCCCCGGGATGATTACTTCTTGCGCGCCTTCTTTTCGAGCGCGGCAGCGGCCTGTTTTTTGGTTTTTGGCTCAGCCTTGCGCCGGCGAGGCTTGGGTTCGTCGGCGCCTTCGGGTTTCGGGCGCCAGAGGACAAGAATATTGCCGATGCTTTGCACCGGGGCACAGTCGAGTTCGGCACAGATCTGACCGAGCATTGCTGCGCGCTCGTCGCGCTCAATGCCGTGAAGCTTGACCTTGATCAGCGCGTGGGCCTTCAGCGAAACGTCGATTTCCTTGAGGACGTTAGGTGTCAGGCCATTGCTGGCGATGGTGACCGTGGGGTTGAGATGGTGCGCGGCGGCGCGCAATGCTCGGCGTTCGGTGGGCGATAATTCGTTCATGGACGGATTCTATCGATGAGTTGGACGACGAAGCAGAAAAAGAAGAGCAAGGCGTGGATGCAGGAGCACGTCAATGATCCCTACGTGCAACAGGCGCAGAAGGAAGGGTGGCGTGCGCGGGCAGTATTCAAGCTCAAGGAGATCGACGAAAAGGACAAGCTGCTCAAGCCCGGCATGACCGTGGTCGACCTCGGTGCGACTCCCGGCAGCTGGAGCCAGTATGTGGTCAGACGCATCCAGCCGGGTGGCCGCCTGATCGCGCTCGACCTGCTGGATTTCGAGCTGGTACCCGGCGTGGAATTCATCCAGGGTGATTTTCGCACGGATGAGGTGCTGGAACGCCTGAAGTCGGCGCTGGCGGGACGGCAGGTCGACCTTGTTTTGTCGGATATGGCGCCCAATATGACGGGTATCGCCGCCACGGACAGTGCGCAGGTACTCTACTTGGCGGAACTTACGCTCGATTTTGCGCGCCAGCATTTGAAACCTGGCGGCGATTTGCTGGTCAAGGTCTTTCAGGGCGCCGGTTTCATGGAGTTGCGTCAGGCAATGCAGGCCGAGTTCGGCAGCTTGGCGACGCGCAAGCCGGCGGCATCGCGAGACCGCAGTGCGGAGTTGTATTTGCTGGCCCGAAAAAAGCGGATGAATGAAATAGAATGAAGTACTTGTGTGCAGCACGTCGAGGAAAAGTGAGGTAAGCGCTTGAACAATCTCTTCAAGAACATGGCGGTCTGGCTGGTCATCGGCATCGTGCTGATGACGGTGTTCAATCAGTTCAATACGCGCCAGACTGCGCAGAACACGATGGAGTACTCGGCTTTCCTGGACGAGGTGAAGCAGGGCAAGATCGCCAAGGTCGTGATCCAGGGCCGGACACTCGAGGCCACCACGCAGGAAGGGCGCAAGATCATCTCCTATGCTCCGGCCGACCTGTGGATGGTCTCCGATTTGTTGAAAAACAACGTCAAGGTAGTGGCCAAGCCAGAGGAAGAGCAGTCTTTCCTCATGAGCATCTTCGTGTCGTGGTTCCCGATGCTGCTGTTGATCGGCGTATGGATTTTCTTCATGCGCCAGATGCAGGGTGGCGGACGTGGCGGCGCATTCTCCTTCGGCAAGAGCCGGGCGCGCATGCTCGACGAGAACAACAACACGGTGACGTTCGCCGATGTCGCGGGTTGCGAAGAGGCGAAGGAAGAGGTTTCCGAACTCGTCGACTTCCTGCGCGACCCCTCCAAGTTCCAGAAGCTCGGCGGCCGTATTCCGCGTGGCGTGCTGATGGTGGGAAGTCCCGGTACCGGCAAGACGCTGCTGGCGCGCGCCATCGCCGGCGAGGCGAAAGTGCCGTTCTTCTCGATTTCCGGCTCCGATTTCGTCGAGATGTTCGTCGGCGTCGGTGCCGCGCGCGTGCGAGACATGTTCGAGCAGGCCAAGAAGGCGGCACCCTGCATCATCTTCATCGACGAAATCGACGCCGTCGGCCGTCATCGCGGCGCCGGTCTTGGCGGCGGCAACGATGAGCGCGAGCAGACCCTGAACCAGCTGCTGGTCGAGATGGACGGTTTCGAAGGTTCGGTCGGCGTGATTGTCATCGCCGCCACCAACCGCCCCGATGTGCTCGATCCGGCGCTGTTGCGCCCGGGCCGCTTCGACCGCCAGGTGGTCGTACCGTTGCCGGACATTCGCGGCCGCGAGCAGATCCTCAAGGTGCACATGCGCAAAGTACCGCTGGCGCCGGATGTCGAGCCCTCGATCCTGGCGCGTGGCTGCCCCGGTTTCTCCGGTGCCGACCTGGCCAACCTGGTTAATGAAGCCGCGCTGTTTGCCGCGCGCGCCAATAAGCGTCTCGTCGACATGGAGGATTTCGAACGCGCCAAGGACAAGATCATGATGGGTGCCGAGCGCCGCTCGATGGTCATGCCCGAGGAAGAGCGCAAGAACACGGCTTACCACGAGTCCGGCCATGCCGTAGTCGCCAAATTGCTGCCGAAGACCGATCCGGTGCACAAGGTGACCATTATCCCGCGCGGCCGTGCCCTGGGTGTCACGATGCAGTTGCCGACCGAGGACCGTTACAGCCAGGACCGCGTGCGCCTGCTTAGCACCATCGCCGTGCTCTTCGGCGGACGTATTGCCGAAGAACTGTTCATGAACCAGATGACGACGGGCGCCTCGAACGACTTCCAGCGTGCCACCGATCTGGCGCGGCGCATGGTCACGCAATGGGGCATGTCCGAAGCGCTGGGGCCGATGGTGTATGGTGAAGAGGAGGGCGAAATCTTCCTCGGCCGCTCGGTGACCACGCACAAGAACATGTCGGAGGCCTCGCTGCAGAAAGTCGATGCCGAAATCCGCCGCATCATCGACGAGCAGTACGCGCTGGCGCGTCGTCTGCTCGACGAGAATCGCGACAAGGTCGAGGCCATGACCGCCGCGCTGCTCGAATGGGAAACCATCGATGCCGACCAGATCAACGACATCATGGAAGGCAAGCCGCCGCGTGCGCCCAAGCCTTCGCAGACGCCGTTCAAGCCTTCCGCTGGTGACGACAAGCCTGGCGAGGCGCCGAACGCCGCCGCGCCCGCGTAAGTTCGGGCAATGGACTGGAGCTTCTCGCGCAGCTCGTAACTCCGGAAGTTGGTCGGTGAAACCACATGCAAGGAACAGATGGGCGGGAGCTTGGCTCCCGCTGTTTTTTTGGCTGTTCGCCATCGGTGTGGTGCAGGCCGACGATGCCTGGGTGTCGCCAGGACCGGATGGGCAGCCCCAGGTCCAGCTGTATTTTTTCTGGTCGAAATCCTGTCCGCATTGCACCGCCGCACATCCGCATGTGCTTGCCATGGCGGCACAACGCCCCTGGTTGCGCCTTCATGAGATCGAAGTTTCGCGCGATCGCGAGGCGGCCATGCGCTTCGAGGCGATGGTCGATCGTTTTGGTGCCGCGGACCGGGCGGGCGTGCCGGCCTTCGTTTTCTGTGGGGAATTTCATGTCGGCTGGGACAATCAACAACTGACCAGAACGCTGCTGGCGACGCGACTCGATGCCTGCCGCCAGCGTATTGCGCAGGGACAGTCCGCCGCGTTGCCAAATCCCGAGGCGGGAACCGGCATCGGTATTCCCCTGCTGGGGGAAGTACGTGCCGAGACAATGTCCTTGCCTCTGCTGACCCTCATGCTGGCGCTGCTCGATGCCTTCAATCCCTGCGCCTTCTTCGTCCTGCTGTTTCTGCTGTCGATGCTCGCCCATCAACGGAACCGTCTGCGCATGTCGTTGATCGGTGCCGTCTTCGTCGCGATTTCCGGAATCATGTATTTCGCCTTCATGGCGGCTTGGCTCAATGTCTTCCAGTTGCTTGGTCATATCGGCTGGATCACCTTCGCCGCCGCTGTTCTGGCGGTCCTGATTGGCGTGGTCAACGTCAAGGACTTTTTCTGGTTCAAGCGCGGGGTTTCACTGTCGATCACCGAGTCCGGACGGCTGGGTATTTTCCGGCATGCACGTGCCGTTCTCGATGCCGATCGCTTGCCGGCACAACTGCTGGCGACTGCGTTTCTGGCCGTGGCGGCCAATTTTTACGAACTGTTGTGCACCGCCGGCTTTCCGATGGTCTATACACGGGTGCTGACGCTGTCCGAACCCTCCGCGTTCGCCCGCTATGCCTG
>CAYNCH010000075.1:0-7828 GCA_964395815.1 uncultured Methyloversatilis sp. | reverse complement strand
AGACCCAAGCATTCTGGTCGCTGCGTGAAAACATCTCCGAAGCGCAGAAGATCGAAGGTATCTCGATCAAGCACGACATCTCGCTACCCGTTTCGCGTATTGCCGAATTCATCACCCGCTGTGACACCGAACTCACCCAAGCCTTTCCTGGCGTACGGATCGTCTGTTTTGGCCATCTCGGCGACGGCAATCTGCACTACAACCAGTCCAAACCAAGTGGACAGGACAATACCGACTTCATCGCCCAGACGTCCGCCGTCAACCGGCTCGTACATGATCTCGTGCATGCGTTCGGTGGCTCGATTTCGGCCGAACACGGCCTTGGCCAACTCAAGCGCATGGAAATCCTCCGCTACAAGAGCGTTATCGAAATGGACATGATGCACGCCATCAAGCAGGCGCTCGACCCGCACAGCCTGATGAACCCCGGCAAAATTCTTTGAAGAATATTGCCAAACCTGTTTACAGAAATGCCCTGGACTGTATAATGCGCGCTCTCTTTTGGGGGTATAGCTCAGCTGGGAGAGCGCTTGCATGGCATGCAAGAGGTCAGCGGTTCGATCCCGCTTACCTCCACCAAGAGCATTAGAATCAACGACATAGATAGGCAATCTGGTACATGTGCGGCAGTAGTCCGCTAATGTGTCCGTTTGAGTGTCCGTCCGGGTGCAAAACCCGGCGACCGGAGATGCCAGATGTCATCATTTTCCGCAGAAAATAATCCTGAATCGATGCGAATCCGCAACACGCGGATTCCGTTCGCCTACCTCCGGCGAAATATGTGGCACTTTCGGTTGCGCGTACCCCCCTGGTATGCAAAATCATTGGCAAGAAGGAACTGCGTTACAGCCTGCGGACCGGTTACGCTTCTTCTCGACGGTGGATCTGGCCAACCTGCTGGAGTTGGAGAAGGCGGCCGGCAAGGCGGGGAGGCTGGCCTACAGTCTGATGCATGTGGACCTGGTGATTCTCGACGAACTGGGCTATCTGCCCTTCAGCCAGGCCGGGGGCGCCTTCCTATTCCATCTGCTGTCGAAGCTTTACGAGCGGACCAGTGTGGTGATCACAACCAACCTGACCTTCGCCGAGTGGCCGAGCGTGTTCGGCGATGCCAAGCTGACGACAGCGCTGCTGGATCGGCTCACGCATCACTGCCATATCGTCGAGACCGAGAATGAGCCATTCCGCTTCCGCCAGAGCAGCCAGACGGCGAAGGCGCGCATTAAGTCCAGAGAGCAGGCCAAACGTGGCAAAGCGATACCGTCAGAGATAGAGACAGAGGAGGAAACCGAACCGTTCTGATCGGCCCGCGCTGCGGAAACCGGCTCCAGGCTACGCCCTACGCCGCTTCCCGCAGCGCACCTGTTTCCTCTACACTTCGTTTCAACCGGTTGATGACAACCGGCTAGGCGCCCTGGTCATTATTCAACGCGCCGCGACACCCCCGGGCCTGACTGTCCCGGCATCCAGGGCGCCAGCCAGCCGAGGCTGTCTTCGGTGCCGCCCACTCCGCCGCCAGGCCGGTATTCGCAGCCGATCCAGCCGGCATAGCCGAGTTCCTCCAGGCGGCGCAGCAGAAAGGGGTAGTTGATCTCGCCCGTGCCCGGTTCGTTGCGGCCCGGGTTGTCGGCGATCTGCAGGTGGCCGACGCGCGGCAGCAGGGTTTCCAGCGTGCGCGCGAGGTCGCCTTCCATCACCTGCGCGTGATAGACGTCGTACTGCAGAAACAGGTTCCCGCTGGCGACGGTATCGATGACCTGCATCGCCAGTCGGGAGGTGGGCAGCAGGAAGCCGGGAGTGTCGCGCGTGTTGAGCGGCTCGACCATCAGCCGGATGCCGGCACGCTGGGTAACGGCGGCGGCGAAGCGCAGGTTGTCGACCAGCGTCTCGATCGCCGTGTCGCGATCGCCGGCCGGGATGCCGGCCAGGCAGTTCAGCCGCGTGCAGCCGAGTGCCTCGGCATACTCGATGGCACGGCCGACGCCGTCCTGGAACTCGGCCTTGCGCGTCGGCAGGCAGGCGATGCCGCGCTCGCCGGCCGTCCAGTCGCCCACCGGCAGGTTGAACAGCACGACCTCGACGCCGGAGGTCAGCACCACCTCGGCGAGCGCCGCCTTGTCGTGATCGTAGGGGAAATGGAATTCGACGCCACGAAAGCCCGCACGTGCGGCCGCGCCGAAACGGTCGGGAAACTCGTGGTCGGCGAACAGGAAGGACAGGTTGGCGGAAAACTGCAGCGGCATGGCCGGCATTATGCCAAGGCCAGCGCCGGGACGTCGTGCGACAGCGCCGCGACGGCCTGTTCGTCGAGCGCCAGCAGCCGGCGCGCGAGCGCTGCGAAATGCTCCGCGCCGCGGTCAACGATGTCGACCAATTCCTGCGCCGTCCCGCCGGCGCCGACTTTTCCGACATCGAAGGCGGCCAGGGCCGGAAACAGCTCGCGCCGCATGCCGTCGAAGTTGGCGAACCAGACCCACAGCGACGGCCAGGCGGCGCGTTCGATCAGCGTGGGCAGGGTGACGAGGCAGTCGGCGAGGTTGTCGCGCACCGCACGCATCAGGATTTCGGCGCGACGTTTTGCGGAACAGGCGAGGCGGTCTTCCCACCCCGTGCCCAGCAGGCGGCCGGCGGCATGCTCACCGCGTTCATGGAGGATGAGGCTTTCCGTTTCAGCATCGGTCATGCGTTCGAGCGCGCCGGCCGGGTCGTCGGCATAGCCATGAGCCGCCAGCGCCCGCGCGAAGGCGCCCGGCGTGCGCTTCAGCGCCCAGGCCTCGGCCTTTTCCCACAGCCACTGGCGCAGCGCCTCGCGGCGCACGATCACGGTATCGCCCTGCAGGGCGGCCGGCATGGTGGTGAGGTCGCGCGCGTACTCGCATTCGCAGACGAGCACCGTCAGGCCGTCCTGCGCTTCGATCCGGTCGAGCCGGCCGAGAAAGAAATGCGGCTTGCCGAAGCGGCCGATGCCGGCGCCGTAGACGAGACCTTGCGGTACCAGCATGCGGTTGATCTCGGCCACGGCGAAAGCGTCGTGCTGCGCAGCGCCGACGGGCACGACACCGAAATCGTCCTCGACCAGCGTTTCCCAGAGTGCCTCGCGCGCCGTCAGCCACTCGCCCACCGCGGGCCGCACCAGCGGGTCGCCGAGCGGGATGCCTGACTCCCAGCGGTAGAACTCGCGCATTTCGAGCAGGTAGGTGCACAGCGTCATCTCGCGTGCATGGCGTGCATCGGCGATATGGCAGTTACGCTGGACGGCCTCGACGAGGCGCGGAAAGCCGGCGATCATGCAGCTTACTCCTTGAGCGGCCGCCGCCGGCGGATCTGCCAGTGGGCCACGCCCTGCACGATGCGCGAGAACGGCAGGTCGTCGAGGTTTTCATAGTCGGCCTGTGCCTGCCGCACCAGCTTGAGCACGTCGGGGGCAGGAGCCTCGGGATCGAACAGGTCCTTGAGGCCGGCCAGCCCGCCGCACTGGATCTTCATCATCATCGCGTGCGGCAGGATGCGCTGGGTGTCCCTGAGCTTGAGGGCGAAGGCCGAATTGGCGCGCAGCAGCGTCAGCAGCTGGCCGCAGGCCGCGCGCGCCAGCGGTTCGCGGCAGGCGACCATCTCGCGTTCGGCCAGCGACAGCTTCTGTGCCGCCTCGCAGACGGCCGCCTGGCACAGCAGCGCCTTCTCGAAGACGCAGGGCAGCGGATTGATCTCCTTGCGGACGTTGCGGTAGCTGTGCTCGTCCATCGCGGCAGATGTCTACCAGTCGTCGCCGGTCAGCGGCTCGGCCGGCCGCACGGTATTGAGCGCCTCTTCGGCCTGCAGCTCGTTTTCGCCGAAGACCACCTGGATCTTGCATTGTGTCAGGTCGGCATCCTTGCGCAGTTCCTTGGCCCGTGCCGAGGCGTCCTTGAAGACCTTGTACTCCTCAAGCTTTTCGAGATTTTTCACCGGGCCGAGCTCGGTGATGCGGTAGATATAGTAGGGCATGGGCTTCCTCAATCGATGTAACGCTTGGCGGCCTTGCGGCGGCCGGGCTTGGACTTCTGGATGATCACGCCCTTGATGACCGACAGGTCGGGGATGCGTGCACTGGGGTACTTGGGGTTGAGGGGCTGCAATTTCCAGCCCCCGTCGTCATCCTTCGCCAGCTGGCGGAAGATCCATTCGTCAGCCAGCCAGGCCATGACGTAGGAACCGTCGGTGGCGAGCCCTTCGGGTTCGATGATGATGATGTCGCCCTCGACGAACTCTGGCTCCATGCTGTCGCCGAGCACCATCAGGGCGAAGGACTCGGCGGCGCTGCACTTGTCGAGCGCGGGGTCGGACTCGGGCCCGGCAGGAATGACGGGAATAGGAAAAGGTTTTTTCTCGCTCACGCTGACAACCATCTCACCAGGTAGTAAAGACGATAGCCCTCGGAAGAACGCGAGGGCCCCATGACTTCGGCGGCATGCAGGTCCTGCGCCGGATTTTCGCGGGCCAGCGCCTCCTCCGCCGAGGCGACGACTTCGACCACATTTTCGGGAAAACGCTTGCGCTTGGCACGGATCGCCGGCGCCGCCTGCACCAGCGCGAAGCTCTGCTGCACCAGCTGCGGTGCCTCCGCATCGAGATAGACCCCGCCTTTCATGTCGGTACTCCTCGCAAAATTCTCAGTTGCGCGATGATCGGCGCGAACACCGGTTCGAGGTGACGGCGCATCAGCGGGCCGATCGCGGTGGTCTTGGTCAGCACCGGCATGGCGACCGCTTCGGATAATTGCGACAGCGCCTGCAACGCGGCGGCCTCGGCCGGGCAAGATTCGAGCCCCGCCGGATCGCGGCCGGCGGCGAAATAGGCGCCCATCAGGTCGAGCAGCAGGTACACCGCCTCGTGCGCCGGCGGTTTTTCCAGCGCGAGTTCGGCGGCCTTGAGATAGCTTTGGCCGGAAGCGGAACAGCAGCGTGCCAGCAGCCGGGCTGCCGGCGTATCGGGCAGGCCGGCAGGCAGCGGGCGCTCCGCCTCGACCGGCAGATCATCGGGCAGGGTTTCCAGGAAGCCGATCAGGTACCACGGCCGGCGCTTGCCCTTGGCCCACAGTTGTTCGCGCGCCGCCGCATCGATCAGCCCGGCGGCCAGCACCGCCCGCACTACATGCATCGCCGCGATCGGATCTTCCTCGAAGGGCAGATGCTCGATCAGGAAGTCGGCCAGTACCCGGCCCATCGCCCCGGCGCGCACCGCGGGATGCGCCAGCATGACACGCGCCACTTCCATGGTGGGCAGCGCCCACCAGGCGCGGCGGGCGAGTTCGTCGGTCAGGTTCGGTGCATAGGCGACGGCCAGCACCGCATCGGGCTCGCCCAGCTTCAGCAGCGCTTCGAGGCGTTGCGGCTCGGCATGGCCCATCCGGGTCCACCGGCGCAGATGCACCGGATAGCCGCCGGGCGAGCCGAGCGCATGGCCGCCCAGCAGTTCGCGCACGCGCTGGAAATAGCGTTCGGCCCGGCCGGCCGGATTGAGCGGCACGCGCGCCTCGCCGCGCGGGGTGAGCGCCAACAAGGCGCGCGCGCCCTCGTCGATACGCACGGCCAGCAGTTCGCCCGCCAGCAGCACATTGAGACGCAGGGCGTCTTCGGGAGTCAGTTCGGCATTCATCCGTTCAATTGTATGCGCCGCCCGAACGGGACCGGCGCCTTGCCCTTCACCAGCCACAACACCGGGTAGTTCGGCGCCTCGCGGGGAAACTCCCCCTCGGCGTCGGTGAAATATACGAGGGTATCGGGCTGCACGCCGTGCTGCGCGATCCAGTCGAAGACCGGGGCGAACGCCGTGCCGCCGCCGCCGGCGAACTGCCGGGGCAGGCGCAGTTCGTCCCAGGGTTCGAACGTCCACGGCGCGCCTTCCGCCAGAACGCTATCGCAGGCAAACAAGGTGATGCGCACCGGCGTCGTGCCCTTGAGAGCATTCAGCTCGCCGAGGAATTCCGCCAGGTCCTTCTCGGTCACCGAGCCCGACACGTCGATGGCGACATGGATATCGCCGCTGTGGCTGCGCAGAGAAGGCCAGATCACATCGCCTTCGCGGCGCGAGGGGCGCTGCCAGGTGTAGTCATCGCGCGCGGCCTGCGAGAGATATTGGGCGAGCAGCGCGCGCCACGACACCTGCGTCGCCAGCGCCGCCTCGGTCAGACGCGCCAGTTGCCCCGAGAGCTTGCCGGCCTCGCGCGCCCGCTGGGCGGCAGCGGCGAGATGGCGTTGCCATTGCTGCTGCAACTGCTCCTTTTCCTTCGCCGTGAGCGGGGGCGGCGGGCCATCCGATTCACCGTCTGCCGTCCCCATGTTGGCGGCCGACCCGGCTGACGCCGTCCCGCCGGCGCCGACTTTTTCCTGCGGCGTGGCACCACCGGCGTTTTCGTCGATTTCCTGCGGATCGCGGCCGCCCTTGCCCTGCGATTCGGCTTCCTGCTCGCCCTGGCCGCCGCCCTGCCCGCCGTCTTCGCCATCCCAGACATGATCATCCATCATCTGGCTGTCGTCGACATCATCCTCGATGCAGGGATAGATCTCCTCCGCCGCCATGCCGCGATAAACGTCGAGCACGACCGCCTCGCCCGGCGGCTTGAGACCCTCGTCGACCAGGATCGGATTGACAGCGAAATCGCAGGCCATGTCCCACTTGCGCTGGAGACGATGGCCGCGCCGCGCGAAATGGCCGAGCGCACAATGCAGCGCCTCGCGCGCCAGCGCGAACTGGGTTTGCGCGGTACTCAGGCTGTCGATCCAGCGCGGGTTGTAGTACAGCGTGCGCGCATCGGTCGCCGTGGTGCGGCACCAGGTCGCCGGCTTGAGCGGCAGGCGCAGCACCAATGCCCCGAGAAAGGGCTTGTCGAGGATCAGCCGCGTGCGGGCCGCGGCGAGCTTGGCTTCGATATCGGACATGCAGGCGATTGTATCGGCAGCACGGAGCCTTGCAATTTTTCGGCGACAATGCGCCGATGACACCGGAACAATTCATCGCCCGCTGGCACGGCAACCCGCTCTCTGGGCACGCCGGCGTACAGGCTCATTTCGACTGGGAGAACAAGCGGCCGGGGCGCGACCTCAAGGCTGCCCTGAAGCAGTTCACCGACTACGCGCACCAGGCGCTTACGCCACCGTGGCCGCCGCCTAAGGCTGGACGGACTACACGCCGGCGATGCCGGACGAGGAAATTTTGCAGCGGCTGCTGGCGCTGAATCTGGAACGGAGCGCTTCCGCAAAATGACCAAGAAGTTGATATTCCGCAAGCACGCCGTGCAGCGCATGTTCCAGCGCAGCATCGCCGTCGAGGATGTGCGCGCCGTGCTTGCAAAAGGGAATACCATCATCGACTACCCCGATAACCAACCCTATCCGAGCCGTCTGATGCTGGGCTGGCGCGGAACCCGACCGATTCACGTGGTTGCCGCCAATACCGAAGATGGTGAGACAATTCTCATCACGGTCTATGAACCCGATCCGGAATTGTGGGAGCCGGGTTTTGAAAGGAAGAAACCATGATCTGCCCGATCTGCAAGTGTGGTCACACCAAGCCGGGATTCGCCAGCGTGACGCTGGAACGCGACGCGATGACGCTGCTGGTGAAGCAGGTGCCGGCCGAGATTTGCGAGAACTGTGGCGAGGAGTTCATCGACGAGGCGGCCAGCGTTCAACTGTTGAGCACTGCCGAGGCGGCGATGCGCGACGGCGTGCAGGTCGAACTGCGCCGGTTCGCCGCCGCCTGAGTTTTTGTGCCGTGATAGCATCAAAAGTAACATAACCCATTGATCGATCATGCTTGCCGAGCAAACCATCCTCGAAGCCGCCCGTCG
>CAYNCH010000074.1:0-7898 GCA_964395815.1 uncultured Methyloversatilis sp. | reverse complement strand
GCCGCACAGGCGCACGGCGTACCTTTCTACGTCGCCGCACCGGTCTCCACCATCGATTTCGTCTGCCCGGACGGCGCATCCATTCCCATCGAGGAGCGTGCCGCCGACGAACTGGGTGCGGGCGATGTGCCGGTCGCCAACCCGGCTTTCGATGTCACACCAGCGGCGCTGATTACCGGCATCATCACCGCGCGCGGTATCATCGCCGCAACCGATCTGGTTCGAGTAAAACCATGAGAATCGTTGGCACACGGCAGTTACACGATATCGTTTGCGATGCTTCGCCCCGGAAACTGATCGACGGCGCACGCTGGAACGATGCCATGAACAAGGCGTTTGGTGCTCGCCACCCGGGGGTTTTCCGGCAAGGGGTGTATTGCTAACGCTCTCATGACGAAGCCGACGCCGCATGGATTGAAGCGCTCGCAAAGCGAATGGCGAAAATTGCGCTGTTACGCGGCCATGACTGACATTTCCCACGCCGTACTCGCCACCGCCCGCGCCATGAACGCCAGCGGCATCAACCGCGGCGCGACTGGCAATGTCAGTGCGCGAGAGGGGGATGGTTTCGTCATCACGCCCACCGGCATGGCCTACGACGTCTGCACGCCGGAAGACATGGCAAAAGTCGGCTCTGGCGGGATGGCGACCGGCCAGCGCAAGCCCTCCTCCGAATGGCGATTCCACCGCGACATCTACGCCGCACGGCCCGAAGCCGGTGCCGTCATCCACAGCCACTCGCCCTTCGCCACCGCGCTGGCCTGCCAGGAACTCGACATCCCGCCCTTCCACTACATGATCGCCCGCTTCGGTGGCGACACGGTGCGCTGCGCCGCCTACGCCACCTTCGGTACGCAGGCACTGTCAGACGCGATGCTGATCGCCCTGCAGGGTCGCTGCGCTTGCCTGATGGCCCACCACGGTATGACGGTATTCGGCAAGGATCTGGACGAAGCGCTGGCGCTCGCCATCGAGCTCGAATCGCTTTGCGAGCAATACTGGCGCGTGCTGCAACTCGGCACACCGAAACTGCTGCCCGCCGAGGAGATGGCGCGGGTGATTAAAAAATTCGCCACCTACGGTCAGCAATAGGCCAGCAACAGGCCAGCAATGAAAACGGCCGCCCGTGAAGCGGGGCGGCCGTGGCAGAGGAGAAGCCGTCTTCAGAACTTGTGGTTGTACTGTACCGACAGCAGATCGGCGGATGTTTCGATATCGCCGCGTACCGTGTGGTTGAACGCCGCCTGCGCACCCGGATAGGCCACCGCCCGCGCTGTCGATGCATCCTTGAAGAAGATGTGGCTATAGCCAAAATCGAGCGAGCCATCCTTGCTCATGGCCCACTTCGCGCCGAACGAGAGCCAGGTGCGGTCGGAATCAGGCAGCGTCATCGTGCGGTCAGCCTCGCGCTCTACCGGCGCCTTGTCGTGAGCAATACCAAAGCGCAGCAGCCATTGGTCGTTCAGCCGATAGTTGGCGCCAATGCCAACTCGCCAGGTATCTTCGAAGTTGTACGACAGCGCATTTATCCGCGTACCCGAAGCGGCATGGATCACCGGCAGGCTTCTGACCGAACTCCAACCGGTCCAAGTGTAATCGGCGAGCAACTGCAACCGCTCGTTCAGCTGATGGCTGAGCGCGACGGAGAAAGTGTCCGGTGTTTCCAGTTCCGAGCGGATGGCAAAGCTGCTGGCCGGAATGCCGGCGACATTCTGGTCGCCCTCGAGATCGAATTCGATGGTCGACCGATAGGCGATGCCGAGACGTGTGGCGTTGCTAATCTGCCACATCAGACCGGCATTCCAGCCCCAGGCATCGTCGTCGCCTTTGAGGGTGGCCAGCGTTTGCGTTGCAACGCCGACAGGCACCATCTGGCGAAATTCCACTTCGCTTTTTGCCCAGTTGAGACCGAAACCGAGCGACAAGGCATCGCTGACCTTGAAGGCGATCGAAGGATTGATGTTGATCTGCTTCAGATCGGCGTAGTAACCGGAAAACCGCCCGATGAAGTTGCGGTCGTATTCGGTGACATTGCCGAAGGTCGGCGAAACCCCCAGGCCGATCCGTACGCCGGGTGAAAGCTGATAACTGAAATAACCGGCGGGAATCAAAGCCAAACCACCCGCATCGCCGCCGTTGGTGCCGGTGAAGGACAGGATCGAGGTCCCTTTGTTGGTGAAATCGATGGAGCGGTCAAGCAAAGTACCCGCTAACGTCAGATGGTGTCCGGCCGGCAGATTCATCATGCCGGCGGGGTTGAAAAAAATCGTTCCCGCATCCTCGGCCACCGCCGCCGCGCCCGCAAACGCATTACCGTTCCCCGAGCCGGTCTGGTTCTGCAGCGCGAAGCCGGAAGCCAGCGCCGCACCGGAAAAGGCGAGCCCCAGCGCGCCGCACATCACTTTCAGCATGGTATTCATGAAACGACTCTCCTCTTGTTATTGGAATCGATACCTTATCCCTGATGCGGACAGAAGGCAAAACTATTGCAGTTCCCCCGAGTCGATTCAGACTTTGCGTTGCATAATTCATACGGTCGTGTGTATTATGCAACGCGAACCCATGCAATTTGATGGGCACAAACCCGGATTTGCCACGTTGCGAAAATCCCACAACCATTTGTGGATAACTAGGACTATCCAGGTTTGGGGCAATGCTACCCAACGGGATTTGCGAAAATGTCGCCAGCTTCCAATCGGGAGTTCGGCGGGCTCAGTGGCCAACCACGTGGAGTCATTGGACCGCAATCTTCAACGTAAAGGAGATTTAAATATGCAAAAGAAAATCATCGCCCTGGCCGTCGCTGGCCTCGTGTCCGGCGCTGCCTTCGCGCAGACCAACGTCACCATTTATGGTGTTGCTGACGCCACTTTTGACAATGTCAAGGCTACTGGTGCTGATGCTGCTGGCAACAACCTGGCCAGCCGCAACCGTGTTAGCTCCAACTCCTCGCTGATCGGCTTCAAAGGCGCTGAGGATCTGGGTGGTGGCATGAAAGCTGTTTTTCAATATGAAAGCAACCTTGGCACTGACACCAACCCTGGCTTGAACGGTGTTCGTGATTCCTACGTCGGTCTGGCGGGTGGTTTTGGTACCGTCCTCATGGGCAACCTGACTGGCCCGACCCGCGGTCTTGGCGCTGCAATGGATCCCTTCGCTGGCGCCACCGGCATCACCGCTAACACCGGCATGATTGGCAAGCTTGGTGGTGGTGCAGGTGCCTCGCTGTTTGACACGCGTTGGGCGAATGCCATTGCTTACGTTACCCCCTCGATGGGCGGCTTCTCGGTGACCGCTGCCTATGTTGCCAACGAGAACAAGACCCGCGATGGCCTGGATGGTACCGCTGGTCAACTCGAGACCCGTGGCTATGATCTTGGCGCCAAATACGATGCGGGCCCGATCATGGCTGGCCTGTCGTACAACAAGGCGAAAGTCGGCGATATCGCCAACACCGAGGTGTCAGATACCCGTTTGGGCGTCAAGTACAACTTCGGCGCTGGCACCGTCGGCCTGCTCTATGATCGCGTGAAAGCTAAGGCCAACGGCGCATCTGCTGATCGCAATGCCTGGTTCATTCCCGTTACCTTTAGCGTGTCGGCCAGTGGCAAGCTGATTGCTCAGTACGGCAAGGCCGGCGATGTGGACGGCACTTCTGATACGGGTGCTAAGCAGTTCTCGTTCGGTTACGAGCACAGCCTGAGCAAGCGCACCATGATCAAAGCCGTTTGGTCGCAGATTTCCAACGAGTCTGCTGCTGACTACGACTTCGGTGTTAATGCAATGAACTTTGCTGGTACTGGTGCCGATCCCAAGGGCTTCCAAGTCGGTATCCGTCATTCCTTCTACTCGACTCCTGTCGATCTGAAGTTGAAACAGCCGCCTTCGGGCGGCTGTTTTCTTTTCAGCACACGAAAAGTCGGCGCTGGCGGGACGGCTCCGAGGGAGGCAGGGGGCGTTTGATGGCCTGAAAGGGACTTGGCTCGCCGCAGGGTTTGCGCTGCGGTGTCCGGTTGTTCTATTCGATCAGGATCAGGTTGGACTGCCAGATCATGACGCTGGCGACGAGGACGAACAGCAGGTAGCCGATGGCGGCGACGCCGGCCAGGCGGCCGGTGAGTTCCGGCACCACGCGGGCGAGGCTGGGGCGGCCAGCGAACAGGCGTAGCACGCCGGCGCTCATGCCGGCGGCGGCGGCCGCGAACAGCGGGAGGTAGAGCCCGTAGCCCTGGTAGTCGTAGTCGGGCTTGAGGATGCAGAACGGGCAGTGGTGGTTCGGGTGCTCGTAGATGTAGAGCGAAACGAAGGCGAGGATGCCGGCGATGGCGGCGACGAAGGCGGCGAGCGCGCCGAGACCGGCCGCGTAGCCGGAGAGGTTGTCGCGCTGGCGCCAGTGCCACAGCGCCAGCAGGATGGCGGCGGCGAGCGTGCCGTAGAAGGTCAGGATGGCCGGCCTGGGTTCCAGGGCGCTCATTTCGCTGGCCAGCGTGGGCGCGTCGGTGGAGAACATGCTGCCGCAGCAGGAGGTGATGACGTCGGCCTTGAGGCCGAGGAAATAATTGACCTGCAACCAGAGGCTGAGCGCGAATAGCGGAATCGCGCCGAGCAGCAGCAGGTACTTCAGCTTCACCAGCGGATAGTCGCGGGCATGGCTGTCGGCATGGTTGATGGCGAGCCACAGCACGGCAAGGAAGAACAGGGCGAGTTGCAGGTAGAGCGCGGGGAAGCCGAATCCATTGACGTTGAGCGCCCCGACCGCGCACATCGCCCCGACGAACATCACCGACATCTTGTCGGCGTTGAAGACGAACAGCAGCGCGGCGAGGATCTGGATCAGGCAGACGAAGCCGACCAGCGTCGAGAATAAATAGGTCAGGCGCTCCAGTTTCAATTGCCGCTCGCTGCCGCTGGCGATATCCCAGTGGCGGATGACCTGCACCGCGAAGGGCGAGGCGATGAGGAGCATGGCGAGACTCAGTCCCGCGGCCAGGAGAAGGGCAATGATGGCCGGTTGAAAGATCACAGTTTGGCCCGCCTTCCCCCAGCCCCTTCCTCGCGGAAGGGGAGACTTGATGCGCGCTTCGCTCGAATCATCATTTCTCGTCCACGATCTTGCCGTCGCGCAGGGTGACGACGTGATCGACCACGTCCGAGTCGACGACCATCGGGTCGTGGCTGGTCATCACGATGGTGCGGCCGCTGTCGGCGAGCTTTTCGAGGATGGCGAGGAATTCCTTCGACAGCTTCGTATCGAGGTTGGCGGTCGGCTCGTCGGCGATCAGCAGTTCGGGATCGTTGATCAGCGCACGGCAGATGGCGACGCGCTGCTGTTCCCCGCCCGACAGCCATTCGACCTTCGCGTCGCGGCGATGGCCGAGGGCGACGTTGGCGAGCAGGGCTTCCGCCTTGAGCAGCAGGTCCTTGCGCGGCCGGCCGGTAGGGTAGGCCGGCAGGATGACGTTTTCGATCGCCGACATGCCGCGTACCAGATTGAACTGCTGGAAGATGAAGCCGAAGGTCTGGCGGCGGATTTCGGTGAGGAAGCGCTCGGGCAGTCCCGAAATATCCTCGCCCTTGAGGCGTACGCGGCCCTCGGTGGGCCGGGCGAGGCAGCCGAGGATGGTGAGCAGCGTGGTCTTGCCCGAGCCGGAAGGGCCGCGCAGCGCGGTCACCTTCTTTTCGGGGATGACGAGGCCGATGCCGTCGAGCGCCCAGTATTCGTTGTGCTGGCCCTGGTTGAAGGCCTTGCGGATGTTGGTCAGTTCAAGCATCTGGTCAGCCCCGCATGACGGTATCCGGATCGGTGGTCGCCGCGCGCCAGATCGGCACCAGCACCGCCGCCGTGTAGGGAAACACGGTGAAGAAGAACAGCGTCGCCACCTGCAGGCCATCGATGTGCGGGGGCAGGGTGAAGCGCGGGTAGAGCACCGCCCAGCCCTTCAGCACGGCCTCGAACAGGAAGGCATCGAAACGGAAGACGTGCAGGTAGGCGGCGACATAGCCAGCGAAAAAGGCGGTGAGCGAGATCAGCAGGCCTTCCCAGAACTTCATCTTGATGACGTCACCGGTTTCCCAGCCGATCGCCTTGAGGATGCCGATCTCGCGTTTCTCTTCGGCCGAGAGGCCGGCGGCCTTTTCCCAGGCGAAGATGCCGAAGGCGAGGATCGACGCGGCCAGCAGGGCGAGCATGATGCCCTCGCGCCAGTCGAAGATCGAGGCATAAGTGCGCAGCACTTCGTCGCGCAGGATGGGGCGCGAGTCGGGCAGGCTGTCCATCAGCTTGATCGCCACGTTCTTGATTTCCTGCGGGTTGGCGACGGACATCGCGACGTCGGTCCAGTGCCCTTCCGGATACTTGAAGAAGGCGCGGAAGTCGTCCTCGTGCATCAGGATCAGGTCGGCGCTCACCAGCTCGGAGTTCTGTGACAGCACGTCGGCGATGATGAAGGTGTGCAGTTGGCCGGAGTAGGAGCGGAAGGAGATGCCATTGCCGGCGGCCAGGCCGCGCGAACGTTCCAGCGCCGGGCCGACGATGATCTCGCCGCGCTCGATCTTCAGGTCGCGCGGCGCCATGAAGGTGTAGTTGGCCTTCAGCACGCTGTCGTAGTAGTAGCCCCAGAGGCGGCCTTCCTTCTTCTGCACGCCACGAATGCGGCCGATCTTCTCGATGTAGCCGGGCGGGATCAGGTCGTGGCGGCCGGCGACGAGCCGCTGCAGCACGATTTCCGGAGTGCCGGCCAGTACCTTCTGCGCCTCGGTGCGCAGCGCATGGGTATAGAGCGCCACCGAGGCGAGCACGAACACCAGCAGGGTGTAGATGGCGAGTAGGCCGAGGTTCTTGCCCTTGCGCCGCGCGAGCGAGGTGAGCGTGAAGTCAATCAGGTGACGCTGTTTTTCGATCCAGATATTCATAGGCTTGGAGGAGAGTGGCCGGCGGCGCGATCAGCGAACCGGTGGGAAAGTGTTCGAGCGCGACCGGGTGGTCCTGGAAGGCCGACTGCAGGTCGGCCTGGGACAGATGCCGGGTGTAGCGCGCTTCGGTGAATAGCACCGGGTCGGTCAGGCCGAGGCGTTCGACCAGGTCGGCGGACTCATGTGTTACCGCGGCGCGCTGCGTCCGCAGTTGCCACGCATCGGCAAAACTGAGCACAAAGGCAACGAAGAGGCACAGCAGCAGGAGCAGGGCGCGATGGGCGGGACGCATGGGGATGGACATGAAACATTAACGATGGCAGGGCAGACGACAAAAGGGGACAGCCGGCGAACCGGCAGCCCCCTTTGCAAATTGTGCGAGCGGCGAGGATATCAGAGTCGGTTGGCCGCCCTCATCAATGCGCCACGCAGGGCGATGGTCAGGCTGGAGCCCATGCCGATCTTCTGCGCCACGGCCGGTAGCAGGATCAGCGAGGCGAGCGCGAAGCCGGCGCCGAGCAGCAGCGAACCCATTTCGGCCTGGCTGGAAGTCTGATTGGCAGTCTGTGTCTGGCTCATGGCGACAACTCCTCGAACGTGTCGGGGCGAATCTACGCCCCTCCTGCGTGCAGGGGAATGCGACCGATTGTCGCACCCGCCATCCCAGGGTCATGGCAGGGTACTCAACGCGGGAAAAGTCGGCGCTGGCGGGACGGCACGGCGGAAGCCTAGCCGGCCAGCAGCACGATGACGGCGCCTGCGCCGCCATCGATGGTGCGGGCCTGACAGTAAGCGAGCACTTCCTGACGCTGGACCAGCCAGCCGAGCACCAGACGCTTGAGGACCGGAACCCGGCCGGGCGAGCCATGGCCCTTGCCATGCACGATGCGCACGCAGCGGTCGCGATGGTGGCGGCAGTCCGCCAGAAAGGCGGCAACCTGGTTCCGCGCCTCGTCGCGGTGCATGCCATGCAGGTCGAGATGGGC
>CAYNCH010000073.1:3945-7930 GCA_964395815.1 uncultured Methyloversatilis sp. | reverse complement strand
GCCGCCTGATGCACTACGGTCAGATCCTGCAGTCGCACGCGCTGCACTTCTTCCATCTCTCCTCGCCCGACCTGCTGTTCGGCTTTGGCGCAGATGTCGCCACGCGCAACATCGTCGGCGTCATCGCCGCCGCACCGGAAGTCGCGAGGAAGGGCGTGCTGCTGCGCAAGTACGGCCAGGAAGTGATCCGCATGACGTCCGGCAAGCGCGTGCATGGCACCGGCTCGATCCCCGGCGGCGTGAACAAGTCGCTGACCGCAGAGGAACGCGCCGCACTGCAGAAGGATGCCTACCAGATGGTCGCCTGGAGCCGCGAGGCGGTGCAGATCATCAAGGGCCTGTTCGAGAAGAATGCGGAGGAATACAACGGCTTCGGCCGCTTCACCGCCCATGCGATGAGCCTGGTGCGCGCCGACGGCGCGATGGATCTCTACCACGGCGGCCTGCGCGCACGCCGCAGCGACGGTAGCACGCTGTTCGACCACGTCGACTACGACCGCTACTGGGAGGTCATCACCGAGGACGTCAAGTCGTGGAGCTACATGAAGTTTCCGTTCTTCAACGCGCTGCACAATTCCGAGGAAGGCTGGTACCGCGTCGGTCCGCTGTCGCGCGTCGCACTGTGCGACTTCATTCCGACCCCCTTCGCCGACAGGGAACGGCTGGAGTTTCTCGCCTTTCCCGGTGCCTCCGGCGCCACACTCGGCTACCACTGGGCGCGCATGATCGAGATGCTGCATGCCGCCGAATCGATCAAGGACTTGCTGCACGACGACGACATCGTCGGCGACGAACTCATGGCCACGGGACAACGGCAGGAACGCGGCGTCGGCGTGATCGAAGCGCCGCGCGGCACGCTGATCCACCACTACCGCGTCGACGAGAACGACCAGGTGGTTCGCGCCAACCTGATCGTCTCGACCACGCACAACAATCAGGCGATGAACGAGGCGATCCGCGTCGTGGCGAAGCAGTACCTCGACGGCCGGGAACTGACCGAAGGCCTGCTCAACCACATCGAGGTGGCGATCCGCGCCTTCGACCCCTGCCTGTCCTGCGCCACCCACGCGCTCGGCCGCATGCCGCTGGAAGTCACGCTGCAGGACGTGCAAGGCCGCATCATCGATCGCATGACGCGTGGCCTGGAGGGCAGTTGCAGCCATGATGCGATCACGGATCCGGAATCGCCCTGCCTCGCCTGAGGATGACTGTGCACTTGAAATTCCTGCTCGGCCTGGTGGCATTGCCGGGCCTCCTCTCATCCGCTCCGGCTCATGCCCAAATGCCGGATCCGGCCACGCTGGCCGCCGTGGTTCAGTTCAATACGATGTGCAGCAACTGTCACGAGGGCGAGTGCAGCGGCCGGATGAGTTTCGACTCGGGTTCTGCCGCGGCGCGCGGTCACATCGAACGTCATCTTGGCCGACCAGCCACCGAAACGCATATCGCGGCATTATTCGCAATGCTGCGACACGTCAAAGAAACCTGTCGGCATTACCCGGCAGTGCCAATTCGTCCGGCGGCCGGCTCGTGGCATCCCGCAGAACTGGAGCCATGGCACAACGCGCAGGCCGGAGCCTACTTCATCCCCCTCGGCAAGCTCCCCAGCGGGCGGCAGCAGATTCATCTCGTCTTCGACGGCCCGGCCGACGGCTATGCACGCATCGACACCGACCGCATGGATATCGTCGCCGACGAACGGCTCTGCCATGACGCCACCCGCACCATCGAGCTCGATGCAGCGGGTGACATCGAACATTTTCTCCACATGAAATCCGGCAAGGCGATGCTCAGGCGCATCGATTTCCGCCGGTCCGGCGACTAGCGGCTTGACGGCGCCGATCCTGATCTTCGGCTGGGGCAACCCTTCGCGCGGCGATGATGCACTCGGCCCGTTGTTCGTCGAACGCATCGAAGCCTTGCGACTGCCGGGTGTCGAGTGTCTTACCGACTTCCAGCTGAACGTCGAGCATGCCCTCGATCTGCTGGGGCGGGAGCGCATCCTCTTCGTCGATGCCAGCCTCGCTGCGGAACCGCCGTTCCTCCAGCGCCGACTTTTTCCTGCCCACGACATCTCATTCAGCACCCACGCGATGACGCCTGAAGCCGTCATGCAGGTTTTTGTCGATCTGCACGATACCGAACCGCCGCCCTGCACGTTGCTCGCGATCCGCGGCGAACGCTACGAATTGGGCGAGACGCTGACCCGCGCCGCCGCGGCACATCTGGAAGCCGCGCTGCACTGGGCCGAGCAGTGGATCGCCCGGTAACAAAATCCATCTGCCTGCACTTTTGGCCGGAATAATTTTGGGCAAACGACCGATTACAAGTGGTTACAAAATTAACCCGACCACGCCGGAGATGAACGTCACCTGTGCGATCCGACGCCTCCCTATAATCCGTCGCCCGCACAACGGGCATGACGAAATTCAACTCTCCTCCTTAAGGACTCCAACATGAAATCTCCCCTGATCGCCGCCACACTGGCCGCCCTCGTACTCGCTGCTTGCGGCAAGCAGGAACCGGCTGCTCCTGCCGCCGCCCCCGCTCCGGCACCTGTCGCTGCTCCGGCTCCGGCTCCTGCTCCCGCGGCTGACACTGCTCAAGCGCCGGCCGCTCCGGCGGCTGATGCCGCTCAGGCACCCGCTGCGGCTCCCGCCGCCGATGCTGCCCAGGCACCTGCCGCTGCTCCGGCAGAAGAGAAGAAGTAAGCAAGACTTCTCTGCAACAAAAAAGCCAGCCCGCGGGCTGGCTTTTTTGTTGGGCGGTCACCGCCCGTACTGTTCGCCAATTACTTTTTCTTGGCTTTCTTGCCCGCGACAGCAGCCTTGAAGCCAGCGCCGGCGGTGAATTTCGGTACGGTCGTGGCGGCGATTTTCAGCGGCTCACCGGTCTTCGGGTTCTTGCCGGTACGGGCAGCACGCTTGGCGGATTTGAAGGTGCCGAAACCGACCAGCGTAACGGTATCGCCCTTCGCAACGGCTTTAACGACGGCGTCGATCATGGCGGCAAGCGCACGCTCGGCGGCCGCCTTGGAGATATCGGCGGCTTTTGCGGTGGCTTCGACGAGTTCGGATTTGTTCATGGTGTAGCTCCTAAGGCTATGGTTATGTTGTGCTGATGCCTAAATCAAGAACGGTCTTCCTCTCCGGAAAACCGTTCGCTTGATTCCTCCGGTCCTGACAGCAGATGGAATATTCAGGCTGTCGTATTGATGATGGTACCTGTTTTTTGCCCTTGCGCATTGACTACAGGCTTAGGAGCCTCCGGCCGCTCGTCGCGTGTAGCGGCCTGCTGGCGCTCCGTCTGCTCAGGCTGGCGTACCGGGGATTGCGTTTCCTGTGCACGTGTATTCCTGTTGTTCTCGCGCGACTGCTCTGTCTGCTGTTCCTGCACAGCTCTCGTTGCCGAATACTGGAACTGTTGTTGCTGGACGGCAGTGCTGCCTGCACTCACGGAACCGATTTCCATTGTTTTCCCTTTCGACGGATTCGTTCAGGCTGTCGTATTGACGATGGTGCCCGTCATCTGGCCCGAGGAATTCAGTACTGGCGCACTGGCCGACACAAAACTCTCCTGCCGGGACACCGCCTGCTCCAGTGTTCCCGATAACCTTGATTGCATCGTACCGACGGATTGCAACATCGCCACACCCTGCCGGGCCTGCCCCGCTGCAGTCTGCGCTTGATCGGAGCGTACAAATAATGTACGCGCATCTTCCTGAGCCCGATCGGCAACCTGTTGTGCCTGATTGGCTTGCGTACGCAAAGTACGCGCAGTCTGCTCCGCACGCTCGGCATTCTGCAGCGCCTGCTGCACTTTCAATTGCTGCAAGCCAGCCTGGGCGACCGCTTGCGAACCGAAAGACGAGGAAGAAATTCCAGCCATCACCCGCACCACCAGATCAACCGGACAAATTCAATATAGCGCCAAAAAGCAATGGGAACAAGGCAAAGGCCTATGGCCATCTGCCTGGTGCCGGGAG
>CAYNCH010000073.1:0-3935 GCA_964395815.1 uncultured Methyloversatilis sp. | reverse complement strand
CCTTGCGGCGGCGGATTTTGAATCCGCTGCGTCTACCGATTCCGCCATCCCGGCCGGGAGGGGCGCGTAAAATGTGCGCCCGGTCGCGTGAGGGCGGATTCTAGCCCGGAAAATCGGCCATTTTCGCAAACGATGATGCTGACTCTCGACGATTTCGACTACCCGCTGCCACCGGAATGCATTGCTCAAGCGCCGCTGGCCGAGCGCAGTGCGAGCCGCTTGCTGGTCATGCATGGCGTCTCGCTGGAAGACCGGGGGTTTGTCGACCTGCCCGATCTGCTCACTCCGGGCGATCTGCTGGTGATGAACGACACGCGCGTGCTGCATGCTCGCTTGATGGGCCGAAAGGAAAGCGGCGGGCAGGTCGAGGTGCTGGTCGAGCGCATCAGCGGCGATGATTCGGTACTGGCGCAAGTACGCGCCAGCAAGGCGCCGAAAACCGGCAGCCGCATCCGGCTCGAAGCGTCGTTCGATGCCGAAGTGCTCGGTCGCGAAGGCGAGTTCTACCTGTTGCGATTTCACCCCGACGGATCGGAGGATGCGGCCGAACTGATCGAGAAGCACGGCCGATTGCCGCTCCCTCCCTACATCGAGCGGGCCGCCGCCAGTCCGGACGAAGAGCGTTACCAGACCGTATTTGCGAAGGAACGCGGCTCGGTGGCGGCACCGACGGCCGGCCTGCATTTCGATGCGCCCCTGCTCGCACGGCTGCGCGAGCGCGGCATCGGGATCGCCCATGTGACCTTGCACGTCGGCGCCGGCACCTTCCAGCCGGTACGCGTGCAGGACCTGTCGCAGCACCGCATGCACACCGAGCGCTATCACGTCCCGCAGGCGACGGCCGAGGCGATCGCTGCCACCCGACAACGCGGCGGCCGCATCGTTGCGGTCGGCACCACCTCGCTGCGCACGCTCGAATCGGCGGCGGACGAAAGCGGCGCGGTAAAAGTCGGCGCTGGCGAGACGGCGCTGTTCGTCACACCAGGCTACCGCTTCAGGGTCGTCGACCGCCTCGTCACCAATTTCCATCTACCGAAATCGACGCTGCTGATGCTCGTCTCCGCCTTTGGCGGCATGAACGAAATCCGCGCGGCCTACCGCCACGCCCTCGATGCCGGCTACCGTGTCTTCAGCTACGGCGATGCCATGCTCATTCAAAGAAAAAATGAAATTTGACCTGCTCGCCACCGACGGCGCCGCGCGGCGCGGCACCCTCACCCTCGCCCACGGCACCGTGGAAACGCCGGTCTTCATGCCCGTCGGCACCTACGGCACGGTCAAGGCGATGGCACCGAACGAACTCGTCGATATCGGTGCGCAGGTCGTGCTCGGCAACACCTTCCACCTGTGGCTGCGGCCGGGGCTGGACGTCATCCGCGCCCACGGCGGTTTGCACCGCTTCATGGGTTGGGACAAACCGATCCTGACCGATTCGGGCGGCTTTCAGGTGTTTTCGCTTGGCGAATTGCGCAAGATCAGCGAGGAGGGCGTGAAGTTCGCCTCACCGATCAATGGCGACAAGCTGTTCATGCGCCCCGAGGATTCGATGCAGATCCAGCATGTGCTGAATTCCGACATCGTGATGATCTTCGACGAATGCACCCCCTATCCGGCCGACCTCAAGCAGGCGGCCGACTCGATGCGCCTCAGTCTGCGCTGGGCGCAGCGCTCCCGCGACGAACATGACCGACTCGGCAATCCCAACGCGCTGTTCGGTATCGTCCAGGGTGGTATGCACGAGAACTTGCGCGACGAATCTCTGGCCGGACTGGACGCAATCGGTTTCGACGGCATGGCCATCGGCGGCCTCTCGGTCGGCGAGCCGAAAGAAGACTTCGCACGCATCCTCGCGCATACCGCACCGCGACTGCCGACCGGAAAGCCGCGCTACCTGATGGGCGTCGGTACGCCCGAGGACATTGTTTATGCCGTTTCCCAGGGGATCGACATGTTCGATTGCGTGATGCCCACGCGCAACGCCCGCAACGGTCACCTGTTCACCCGCTACGGCGACATCCGCATCAAGAACGCCGCGCACAAGAACGATCCGCGCCCGCTCGACGAAAGCTGCGACTGCTACTGCTGCCGCAACTTCAGCCGCGCCTACCTGCACCACCTGCACCGCTGCGGCGAAATCCTCGGCGCACGGCTGAACACCATCCACAACCTGTACTACTACCAGACCCTGATGCGTGAGCTGCGCGCGGCGATCGCCGCCGGCGATTTCGCGGCCTACGCCGCCCGCTTCGCCCGGGAGCGCAACAACGGGCAGGTATAATGACCGGCTTTCCAGTCCAGACAAGAGTGACCCGAACATGCTGATTTCCAACGCCTACGCCCAGACCGCCGCTGCCCAGGATCCGACGGGCGGCCTGATGGGCCTGCTGCCCATCATCCTGATGTTTATCGTGCTGTGGTTCCTGATGATCCGGCCGCAGATGAAAAAGGCCAAGGAGCACCAGAGGATGGTCGGCGAACTGGCCAAGGGTGACGAGGTGGTGACGCAGGGCGGCATCGCCGGCAAAATCGTCAAGGTCGGCGAAAACTACATCACGCTCGAGATCGCCGAACGCAAGGACGGCCCGATCGAGATCCAGATCCAGAAGCAGGCCGTTACCGCCCTCCTGCCCAAGGGTACCCTGAAGGCACTCTGAAGACCCTCTCGATGAATCGCTACCCCCTCTGGAAGAACGCCACGGTCATCATTGCCCTGGTGCTCGGTTTCCTGTACACCCTGCCGAACTTTTTCGGCGAAGTCCCGGCCGTGCAGATTTCGAGCGTCAAGGCGACCATCAAGGTGGATACCCGTCTGCAGGCCCGCGTCGAGGAAGCCCTCGCCGCCGCCGGCATCCAGCCGACCGGCCTGTTTTTTGATCCGCAGAGCATTCGCGTCCGTCTCGCCGACACCGACACCCAGCTCAAGGCCCGTGACGCGATCGAGAAGGCGCTGAACCCCGATCCGGCCGAAGGCTCCTACAGCGTGGCACTCAATCTCCTCTCCGCCTCGCCCGACTGGCTGACCGGCATGAATGCGTTGCCGATGTATCTCGGCCTCGACCTGCGCGGTGGTGTGCACTTCCTGCTTCAGGTCGACATGAAGGGGGCGTTGACCAAGCGACTCGACTCCATCTCCGCCGACCTGCGCAGCCTGATGCGCGACAAGAACATCCGCCACGGCGGTATCGTCCGCGAAGGCAATACGCTGGTCATCCGCTTCCGCGAAGCCCCGCTCCGCGATCAGGCGAAATTCGCACTGAACGACAACCAGCCCGATCTTGACCTGGTCGAAAAAGAGGACGGTCCGAACTACCTGCTCGTCGCCTCCCTCAAGCCTGCGGCACAGTTGCGCATCCAGGAATTCGCCCTCAAGCAGAACATCACCACGCTGCACAACCGCATCAACGAGCTTGGCGTCGCCGAGCCGGTGATCCAGCAGCAGGGCGCCGAGCGCATCGTGGTGCAGCTGCCCGGCGTGCAGGACGTGGCCAAGGCCAAGGACATCCTCGGCCGCACCGCCACGCTGGAAGTGCGCATGGTGGACGACACCCCGGGCGCGATCGAGCAGGCGCTCGCCGGCAGCGTGCCCTTCGGCACCGAGCTGTACACCGAGCGCGGCGGCTCGCCGCTGCTGGTCAAGAAGCAGGTCGTGCTCACCGGCGACCGCCTCACCGACGCCCAGCCCGGCTTCGACGGCCAGACCAACGAGCCCGCGGTGCACCTGACGCTGGACGCCGCCGGCGCGCGCATCTTCCGCGACGTCACGCGCGAGAGCGTCGGCAAGCGCATGGCCATCCTGCTCTTCGAGAAGGGCAAGGGCGAGGTCGTGACCGCGCCGGTGATCCGCAGCGAGATCGGCGGCGGGCGCGTGCAGATCTCCGGCCGCATGAGCACCGTCGAGGCCAACGACGTCGCGCTGCTGCTGCGCGCCGGCTCGC
>CAYNCH010000072.1:677-7937 GCA_964395815.1 uncultured Methyloversatilis sp. | reverse complement strand
CTCTCCCCCCCCCCCGATGGCCGAACCGGATTTCTGCAAGCAGGACTTTGTCACCCTGTCGAACTTTCGCTTCCAGTTGCGGCGCTTCGTGCACTGGAGCGAGGATCTGACGCGGCGTGCCGGAGTGACCAACCTGCAGTATCTGCTGCTGTTGCACATCAAGGGATTTCCCGGGCGCGACTGGGCGACCGTCGGCGAACTGGCCGAGCGCCTGTCCGCCAAACACCATGGCACGGTGGCGCTGGTGACACGATGCGAGAAGCTCGGCCTCGTCGCACGGCACGCCGGGCGCAAGGACGGACGCGAAGTCGAGGTGCACCTCACCGCCAAGGGGGCGCGGCTGGTCGGCCGGCTGGCGCGCCAGCATCGGGATGAGTTGCTGCGCCTCGAAGGCATCTTCGCGGTGCCGAACCGCCAGCGCCTGCAACCAACTGATCTGGGTCAAGTACCCGAGTAAAACAATACACTATGATTTCCGGAATTCACCCACTCCCCGACCGAAGGGCCTGCCATGAGCGATAAGCCGGGCGAACACGCGTTAACGCTGGATATCGACCACGAACCCGAGCTGTCCGACGAGGACATCCTCGATGCCATGGATCACATTCCCGGCTATCTCGACATCAGCACCGAAGATTTCCGTGTGATCTACCACCTCGCATGGCGCCATGCCGTGGCGCGGCTCAAGGCACGCCAGGCAGCCCGGCAGGGCGGCGACCAAGGACGCTCGAGGTTGTTGGCGAATACTGGCGCAAGTGGCGCGGCACCACGGCGGGCAGCCCGCCGCGCGTACACAGCGACGAGGTGTTCTGGTCGTGGATCGGCGCGGTACTCGGCATCGGCCTGCTGGGATGGATCGGCCAGCAGTTCTTCGCGCCGCGCGATTTGCCGCTGATGATCGGTTCGTTCGGGGCGTCCGCCGTGCTCGTCTATGGCGCGCCGCGCAGCCCGCTGGCCCAGCCCCGCAACCTGATCGGCGGCCACCTGATTTCGGCGCTGATCGGCGTGCTGTGCTGGCAGCTGTTTGCCGAGTGGCCGGTGCTGGCGCAGGCATTGGCCGTCGCCACCGCCATCGCCGCGATGCATCTGACGCGCACCCTGCACCCCCCCGGCGGCGCCACCGCGCTGATCGCCACGCTCGGTTCGCCGGATATCCAGGCGCTCGGCTTCTGGTACGCGCTGATGCCCGCCACCCTCGGCCCGCTGGTCTTGCTGCTGGTCGGGCTGGCGGTCAACAACCTGCCGAAGACGCGCCGTTACCCCGAAGTCTGGTTTTAACCTCCCCTCCCATGAAACTCCCCGAACCTGAAGCCCTGCAGGATGTCCTGCGCGCGGTGATCGACCCCGAGGTCGGCATGAACATCGTCGACCTGGGCCTGGTCTATCGCCTTGCCATCGAAAATGGTGTGGTCGTCGTCGAGATGACCATGACCTCGCCCGCCTGTCCGCTCGGCGACCTGATCACCGAGGAAGTCGACGACGCGCTGCGCAAGCATCTGCCGCCCAGCACACCGATCGACATCCGCCTGGTGTGGGTCCCGCCCTGGACGCCCGAGCGGATGAGCGAAACGGCGCGCCGGCATTTCGGCCGCTGAATCCGGCCGGGGACGACCATGCCACTGCTGCCTGCTTTTTCGACCACCGCATCGCGCCTGCCGCTGCTGCTGATGGGCATGGGTGCCCTTGTCTTCGGCGTGCTGGCCGGCTTGGCGCGACTGGCCGTCGAGGTACCGCCGCTCGCCGCCGCGCAGGCGGGCAGCCACGGCGCCCTGATGATCGCCGGCTTTCTCGGCACCGTCATCGCGCTCGAACGCGCGGTCGCGCTGGCCAGCAGCGGCCTGCGCTGGCCATATCTCGGCCCGCTGACGGCGGGGCTGGGCGGCCTGTCGCTGCTTGCCGGCGCGCCGGCCGAACTTTCGCACGCGTTGTTCGTCAGCGCCGGCCTGATCCTGACGGCCGGCAGTGCGCTGCTGTTCTTCCGGCAGCCGGCGGTCTATCTTGCCGCGCTGGCCCTGGCGGCGCTGGCCTGGCTCGGCGGCAACCTGGTCTGGGCGCGCGACGGCGCGCTGTTGCCGGCCGTGCCGTGGTGGATCGTGTTCCTGGTCCTGACCATCGCCGGCGAGCGGCTGGAGCTGACGCGCTTCCTGCCGGTCAGCACCGTGGCACGGCGGATATTCGACCTCCTCGTTGCCGTACAGCTGGTTGCGCTGCCGCTCGGCCTGTGGCGCGAGGCACTCGGCCTGACGGTGCTGGCCGGAGCGCTGGTCGGTTTGGCGCTGTGGCTGCTGCATCAGGACATCGCCCGCCGCACCGTGAAGCAAAGCGGGCTGACGCGCTACATCGCCGTCTGCCTGCTGTCCGGTTATGCCTGGCTGGCCTTCGGTGCGGCGCTCGGACTGTCCGGCGGCTTCGTGCCGGGCGACGCCCTGCGCGACGCGGCGCTGCATGCGATCTTCCTCGGTTTCGTGTTCGCCATGATCTTCGGTCACGCGCCGATCATCTTCCCGGCCGTCGCCAAGGTGAAGATTCCCTACCACCCGGTGTTCTACGGGCCGCTGCTCCTGCTGCACCTGACGGTGCTGGCGCGCATCGTCGGCGATCTGGCGAGCTTGCCCGATTTGGCGCAGGCCGCCGCGGTCGGCAATGCGCTGACCCTGCTGTTGTTCGTGCTGACGGTGCTGACGCGGGTGTTTTTCGGTGGCAAGCGCCATGCCGGATGAACCGGTGCATTGCTGTCCGGCTACGGCTGCGGTACTGACGAGCGGCTAAACACCGGTACGCGTGGCACGCCGGATGGTGGCGAGTAGCCGTTCGAGTGCGACGGCGAGCGCCTCTGCCAGTTGAGTCGCCTCCGGACTGTCGTTGCGGGCGGCGGCCTCCGCGGCTTGTGCGGCGGCGACCAGTTCGTTGGCGCACAGGTTGCCGCCGACGCCTTTCAGGGCGTGAGCGAGTTGGCCCAGCTGCTGCGCATCACCCGCCGCAATGGCGGCACGAATGCGGGCCGGTCCGTCCTGCTGGCTTTCCAGTGCGAGATCGAGCAGCTTGCAAATCATGCCGGGGCGTCGCGCATGGCGCATTTCGAATTGTGCCCAGTCGATTGTCTCGGCCGCAGCGGACCCCTGGTTACGGGTGTCCGGCCCGCGTGACTCCATGGCGGTGGTCGCAATGGCGGGCGCGCCGCCTGTCTGGCGCAGGATCGCCGCCACGAGGGCGGCATGTTCCAGTGGCTTGGTCAGAATTTCGTTCATGCCCGCCAGCACGCACTTCTGGTGCTCCTCGGCGAGGGCATGTGCAGTTTGTCCGATGATCGGCAGATTGGGAGCGATGGTACGGATCCGGCGCGTCGCTTCCAGTCCGTCCATGTCAGGCATCTGGACATCCATCAGTACCAGATCGAAGGCATCGGGTGCGGCCCGGACCGCGTCCACTGCCTGGCGACCGCTACCGACCAGGGTGAGCCGGATGCCTTCCGTTGCGAGCATTTCCTCGATCACCAGCCGATTGATCTCGTTGTCGTCGGCCGCCAGGATGCGCAAGCCCGCGAGACTGTCGTGCCCGACCGCAGCGACATTTCGCGGGATGGCCGGCAAATTCGTGACGACGCAGGGCAGGCGCAGCTCGAAGAGGCTGCCTTGCCCGAGGGCGCTATCGACACAGATCGCACCCTCCATCAGTTCAGCAAGCCGCCGGCTGATCGACAGCCCCAGGCCGGTGCCGCCAAACTGGCGCGTGGTGCTGCTGTCGGCCTGCTCGAAGGGCATGAAGAGTCGGGCCTGCTCGGCCGGGCTGATGCCGATGCCGGTATCGCTGACACGATAAATCAGCTTTTCCGCGTGCAGTCCGACGAACAGTCGCACCTCGCCGCGTTCGGTGAACTTGATTGCGTTCGACAGCAGGTTGAGCACGACCTGGGCAATCCGTACCGGGTCGCCGAGTACGGCAGTAGGCAATTCCGGGGCGACTTCCATCTGCAGGGCAAGACCTTTGGCCCGTGCGCGCTCCGCGACCATTGCCACGGCATCGCGCGCGATGCCGCGCGGGTCGAGCGGGATCGACTCGATGGCGAGCTTGCCGGCTTCGATCTTCGAAAAGTCGAGGATGTCGTTGATCACGGCGAGCAGCAGCTTGCCAGCATCGAGAATTCGGGCGAAGGTTTCGCGCGCCTTGCCGTTCCCTGCACTGTCGCGATAGCCGATTTGCGCCATGCCGAGCACGCCGTTGAGCGGCGTGCGGATTTCGTGGCTCATGTTGGCGAGAAACTCGCTTTTCGCTTGCGCGAGATGCTCGGCTTCGTCGCGTGCCGCCGCCAGTTCGGCCGTGCGCGCTACCACGCGTGCCTCCAGATCGGTGTTGAGCCGATGGATCTGGAGAATGCGTTCCTGCAGGCTGTCGGCCATCTGGTTGAATGTTTCGCCGAGCCGGTTGATCTCGCTGTCGGAGAGCTTTTCGACGCGCCGGGTCAGTTCGCCCGCAGCGAGGGCGCTCGCGGCCCGCTCGATGCGCGCGAACTGCTTGACCAGCCCGGAAACGAGAATCCCGAGCAGTATGAGGACCAGCACGATGCTGGCGCCGCCGATCTGAATGACCTGTGTTTCGAGTCGCCGTTTTGCCTCGTTGAGAAAGTCCAGCGACACGCCATAGTGGGCGATGCCGAGGGGTTCGCCATACATTACCAGCGGCAGGTCGCTGTCGATTCGCGTCACCGCGACTTCCGGCCAGTCGGCGAGGTTCGGCGGATGAGCGGCAGGGATATTGCCGATACGCGCGACGACCTTGCCTTCGTGATTCTCGACGACGAGATAGACCAGCGAGTTTCCCGTCATCGCCTGTGCGGCAATATCTTCCACCGCCGCGTAGTCGCGCTGGGCCAGCGGCAGTGCCAGCGCGGCATTCAGCAAGGGGTTGATCTGCTCGATGCGGCGCTCCACCTGCAACTGCAGCTGGGTTTCGAGAACTGCCCGCCCCTGCCAGAGGATCAGCCCCAGCGTTAGCACTTCCGCCAGGATGGCCAGCGCAACCAGTTTCAGGCGAAACGAGTGGCGCGCGACCCAGCGATGCAGAGTCATCGGCGGGCTATCGGGCATTGGGCAGGAAGCGGTCGAGAATCTTCATCGCCTCCAGATCCGGTGCCAACAGGCCGTCGTGGCCGAATTCCTGAACGAAGGCCCTCCCTTCCGGTGTGTTCCGGGCGAAGTTGAACAGCGCGGTCTGCATCTCGACAGGGGAGGGGAGATCCGGGGCCAGGCGGAAACACATGACCGCGGCCGGGTAGTCGATCGAGGTATGGAGCGTCCTGACCTGAGCGAGCAGTTCGGTAGGCAGCGACGGCAGGCTGACCGTGGGGTAGGCGGCTGCGGCCAGTTCGCCGAGAATGGCCGCCTTGACCGAGTTGTACGGTGTCCTGTCGTAACGCAGTTCCACGTCGGTGCCCGGTTGCAGGCCGTGATCGCGCAGGATGCTGGTCAGGATCGCCGGAGCGAAGGACGGCGGCGGCAGCACACCCACCGCCTGGCCGCGCAAATCGGCGAGCGCACGCACGGGACTGGTTTGGGCGACCACGATCACGATGCGCAATGGCCGGGCGGCGACGGCCACCGGTCGCATGACCCCTGCCTTGTGAGCGGCCCAGGCGAGCGGTGGTCCCGTGACGACCAGATCGTATTCGCCTGCGAGCGTGCGCTGCTGGAAGGCGGGGAAATCAGGCGCGGTCGAAAGCGTGGCCGGGCGGGCGAAAGTCTTTTCGATGTAGTGGCGCAAGCCCTGGTGACCGGCGATCAGTTGCGCCGTGGACAGGTAAGGCATGATGCCGATTTGCAGCGGACGCGGTGCGGCGGCGCGGCCAACCGGGGCCCAAAGGAAACCCGGCATCAGCCAGAGGAAGCGGCGCCTCGGCAGAGCGGGAATGATGCAATGCTTGACCACATAAGCCCCCTCAGGAAACGGGGATATTACTGAATTAATATGTCGTGACCATTGACGTCGATCAATTCAGGGACAGTTGGTGGTCAATACGGCCGTTCACCTCAGTTGATGGTCGTCACGCGCTTGAGTACGTCGCTCCAGCCGTGGCTGAGCAGGACGAGAACCGGCACGATGATGACGAAAACGTGCAGCAGGCGGCGAAAGCGCTGGTTGGCCGCGCGCATTTCCATGTAATGGTCGATCACCAGATGGCCCTTGAAGCCGATCAGGCCGGCGACGACGAATGCCAGCACCCAGCTCGAATGGCCGGTTTCGCCCAGCCAGGCGCCGGTGGCGGTGAGGCCGATGAGCAGCAGCCAGATTTTTTCGGCGTGTCCCACGGTCACCTCAGCACGTAGAAGAAGGGAAAGATCACCAGCCAGATCGTATCGGTGGTGTGCCAGTACATCGCGGCCGCTTCCAGGCCGCTGTAGTCGTCGCGCGAATACATCCCCATCGCCGTGCGTGCCGCCACCCAGAACAGGCCGAACAGGCCCCAGGTGACATGCACCAGATGGTTGAGCGTCAGGTAGTAGTAGGTGGTGTAGAAGATGCCTGCTTCGCCGTCGATGCCGTGGGAGACGTTCCAGCGGATCTCGAAGAACTTGATGATCGGGTAGGCGAGCCCCAGGACGATGGCGCCCAATACCCAGCGCAGCGTGATCCAGCGTTCGTTGCGGCGGATCGACTCGACGGCCTTGACCATGCAGTAGCCGCTGGTGAGCAGGAACAGCGTGATGGCGACGCCCGCCATCGTCGCCAGCTTGTCCGGGCCGGTGAGAAAAGCCTCGCGATGATGGGCCTTGGCGATGAAATAGACGCCGAACAGCAGCATGAACTCGACCAGCACGCAGAAGATGCCGACCCAGATGCCGGCGTTGCCGGGGATGCGGCCGTGCCTGGCCATGCGCTCCGGCGGACTGGCGTCGGCCGTTTCCCCGCCTGCGAGGACGGGGCTGGGAGTGGATGGGTCAAAAGTCGGCGCTGGCGGGACGGCGGCCTGGGCGGAAGGATCGACGGTATTCATCAACCGCAGTGTAGGAGATGCCGCCGGCCTTGCGCATGAGCGGGATCAATTCGGCTGTGCGGGCAACGGGCTAGACTGCGCACCATGAAAATCCCGATTCTGATGGCGACCGGCTGTCTGGCCATGGCGACGACCCTGGCCCGGGCCGAATCCTGGAGCGAACCCGTGACCGGCATGGAGTTCGTGCGCGTGCCTGCGGGCTGCTACACGATGGGCGACACCTTCGGCGGCGGCGACCACAACGAATTGCCGGCGCACGAGGTTTGCGTCAA
>CAYNCH010000072.1:0-667 GCA_964395815.1 uncultured Methyloversatilis sp. | reverse complement strand
TTCGAGGTGACGCAGGGAGAATGGAGCGCGCTGATGCCGGAAAATCCCTCCGCATGGAGCGGCAGCCCGCGTCACCCGGTGGATGGCGTCACGCAGCGCGATGTGGCACAGCTGACGCAACTGCTGATGGACAAAAATCCCGGCCGCGTCTTCCGGATGCCGACCGAAGCGGAATGGGAGTTCGCCTGTCGCGCCGGCGGACGAGCGGAAAGGTTCGGCGGCGCAGTGCCGCCGGCGGGCGCCAACACCGCGGAATACGCCAACCTGCACGGCGAAGGCACGCTGCCGGTCGGCAGTTTCCCGCCCAATGCGCTCGGGATCCACGACATGAGCGGCAACCTCTGGGAATGGGTCAGCGACGTTTATGCCGCCGATGCCTACGCACGCCATGACCGGCAGGATCCGCACTATCAGGCCGAAGGGCCGGCACGGCTGTTGCGCGGTGGCGGATGGAGCCACGATGCCTTCTTCGCCCGTTGCAGCAAGCGCCACATGCATTGCCGGCCGAGTGCGCGCTTCGATTTCGTCGGCCTGCGTCTGGTGATGGAGGCGCCGGCGCGCTGATCCCGGCCGGCGAGTTCGTCTTTGCCCCGGCGTTTTCCGGTGATTTCCCTGCAGGCCCGGCGTCGGCTGGCGCAGGTTGCATTCTTCGCGGTGTTCCTGCTGG
>CAYNCH010000071.1:4644-8032 GCA_964395815.1 uncultured Methyloversatilis sp. | reverse complement strand
AACCTTGTCACCCACCGTCTGCACGGCACGATCCACTGCGAGACCGCGCCGGATGCTGGTGTCAATTTTCTGATCGATATTCCGCGATGAGCGAAAACGACGATTTCAACGCCCTGTTCGCTCCCGAGCCAGCGCCTGAGCAGAACGAGGCGCCGGCGGCGGACCCGGCGGCGCAGCCGTGGAAGCTGCTGCTGGTCGACGATGAGCCGGACATCCACGCGGTCATTCGCCTGGCCTTGCAGGATGTCAGTGTCGCCGGGCGCCCGCTGATGCTGTTCGATGCCGGTTCCGCCGCCGCGACACGCGCGATTCTTGATGCCCATCCGGATATCGACCTGATCTTCCTCGACGTGGTGATGGAAGCCGAACAGACGGGGCTCGCGCTGGTGCGCGAAATTCGCGAGGACCGCGGCAACCGCACAGTGCAGATCGTGCTCGTTACCGGCCAGCCGGGCTATGCGCCCTTGCGGCAGGTGGTGTGCGACTACGATATCAATGGCTATCGCCTCAAGTCGGAACTGACGGCGGACAAGATCTTCATCTCGGTGCATACCGCCCTGCGCACTCGGCAAGCCCTGCTGGCCCTGGAGTTGCAGACGACCGAACTGGAGCAGTACCGCATGCATCTCGAAGCCAGCGTGGTGCAGCGCACGCGCGAACTGGCAGACACGCAGTTCGCGCTCGACAGCGTCGGCACGGGGGTCGCGTGGAATGATCCCGAAACCAGCCGTTTCCTGTACGTGAATGCCGAAGTCTGCCGGCAACTTGGCTACAGTCGCGGCGAACTGCTGGAAATGTCGATTGGCGATATCAACCCGGAGTTCGACCAGGCGCGGATAGTGCGCGTCGCCGATCAGGTGCGCAGAAACGGGGGCAGCCTGACGGTGGAGTCGACGCATCGTCGCAAGGACGGCACGACCTACCCGGTCGAGGTGACGACCTTCCTTCAGCGCAACAGGGACCGTGAATTCTTCATCGCCTTTTACCGCGACATCACGGAACGCAAGCAGGCCGAGGCCGCGTTGATCCGGGCGCGGGATCAGGCGCAATCGGCCAGTCAGGCGAAGAGCATGTTTCTTGCCAACATGAGCCACGAGATCCGCACACCGATGAACGCGATTCTCGGCCTGGCCCATCTGCTGCGGGGCAAGGCCAGCGCCGAGCAGCTCGATCGTCTCGACAAGATCGAAAGTGCCGGCCGCCATCTGCTGTCGATCATCAATGACATCCTGGATATCTCCAAGATCGAGGCCGGCAAGCTCGATCTCGAATACAGCGATTTTTCGCTGTCGGCGGTGCTCGATCATGTGTATTCGCTGATCGCCCAATCGGCCCAGGCCAAGGGCCTGAGCATCGAAATCGTTGCGGACAGCGCCTTGCCGCCGTGGTTGCGCGGCGATCCTTTGCGTTTGCGTCAGGCCCTGCTCAATTTCGCCAGCAACGCCGTCAAATTCACCGCACGGGGCGGCATCAGACTGCGCACCCGCTTGCTGCAGGCCACGAGCGATGAATTTCTGGTGCGTTTCGAAGTCGGCGACACCGGCATCGGCGTGCCGCCGGAAAAACTGCCCCATCTCTTCCAGGCCTTCGAGCAACTCGATGCCTCGACGACGCGCCGCTATGGCGGTACCGGGCTGGGGCTGGTGATCACGCGCAGCTTGGCCCGATTGATGGGCGGCGAAGTGGGCGTCGATAGTACGCCCGGCCAGGGCAGTACCTTCTGGTTTACGGCGCGCCTGCAGCGCGGCCATGGCGTCGAACCGCAACTGCCCCGCCAACCGGACGACAAGGTGCTGCATGCCGAGGTCGAACTGCGCGCTACCCATTCGGCGGCACGGCTGCTGCTGGCCGAGGACAATGCAATCAACCGCGAGGTGGCGCTCGACCTGTTGCACGGCGTGGGGCTTGGCGTCGACACCGCCAGCGATGGCCAGGAGGCGCTGGAACGCTGCCGCCAGACCTATTACGACCTGGTGCTGATGGATGTACAGATGCCGCGCCTGGATGGTCTGGAAGCGACCCGGGCGATTCGCGCGCTGCCGGGGCGCGAACATATTCCGATCCTGGCCATGACCGCGAACGCCTTCGATGAAGACCGCCGGGCCTGCGAAGAGGCGGGGATGAACGATTTCATCGCCAAGCCGGTCGATCCCGACACCCTGTACACCGTGCTGTTGCGCTGGCTGCCCCACAACATACCGTTGCGCGTCGAGTCACCGGCCAAGGTCGATTTGTTACCCGAGCCCAAGCCTGCCGGTACAACGAGTGACCATGGCCATGGACGGGACGCGGCGCCATTGGCGGATACCTTGACGCAGCTGATGCGCAGCGTGCCCGGACTCGACACCCACCGTGGGCTGGCCGTCGTGCGCGGCAAGATCGATCGCTATCTCGGTTTGCTGCAACAGTTTGTCGAGACGCACGAGACCGACATGGATCAGCTGGCCCGGTTGCTGAACGCCGGCGACCGAACCAGCGCCACGCGTCTGGCCCACAGTCTGAAAGGTGCGGCGGCCACGCTGGGCTACGCAACGCTCGCCGAATACGCCCGGCAGATCGAGTTCCACCTGCGCAGTGCCGATGGCGCGGAAGTGTCCGGCCCGGATTTCGTTGCAGTAGTCGAAAGGATCAGGCAGGCCTTCATGACGCTCGCCGCGGCCTTGCCGACTCCGACGCGCAAGGCGGATAGCGCCGCCACCCCGCCGGCGGCGCTGAGTCCGCATCAGGTCGAAGCGCTGCTCGATGAACTGGATGACCGCCTGTCCCGTGACGACTTCATGGCTAGCAACCTGTATCAGGACAATGCCGCCGGGTTGCGAGCACTCATGGGAGAGGTGGGCGATCGCCTTGCCCGCCAGATGCAGGCGTGCGATTTCAAGTCGGCCTGCGCGACCCTGCGTGACTGGCGGCAGGCGCACCCGCAGCATCCGTAGCATCCGTTACACGTAGCGTATCGTCGGGACGGCCGTCGTCTGACGAAGCAGCCTCTGCCAAGTAGTCGTTCAGCTCGGCCAGCAGGGCCTCCAGCGATTCGGCGAGTTCGCGCGCCAGCGTCAGGCTGTGCGGATCGCGCTGCCGGGCCAAAGATTCGGTTCTGGCCGCCAGGTCCTGCTGCGGGGTTGCGGCAATGTTGCCAGCGATGCCTTTGAGGCCGTGGGCGAGAAAGGCGAGCGCATCGTAATCCGCTGCACCGGAAAGCTCGCGCAGTCGTGCGGGGGCGTTCGTGTGATTGGCGAGGATGGACTGGAAAATCTTCTGCACGAAGGCACGCTTGCCCTTGAAACGTATTTCCAGTTTCTGCCAGTCGATGGCGCTGTCGACCGTGCGCGGCGAAAAAGTCGGCGCTGGCGGGACGGCATCCGGCACCGTCTGCGCCGGAAATGTCGCG
>CAYNCH010000071.1:0-4634 GCA_964395815.1 uncultured Methyloversatilis sp. | reverse complement strand
GGCTGGGCGGATGGTGGGGAATGTGCGGACTGGGTGGGTTCGGTGGCGGGCGCAGGTACCCGGACATGGCGCAGGATGGCCGCCACCAGTACTTCGGGACTGACCGGCTTGCTGACATGATCGACCATGCCGGCCGCGAGACATTTTTCGCGCTCTTCGGGCAGGGCATGGGCGGTGAGGCCGATGACCGGCAGCCGCGGCGCGATGGGCTTGATGCGGCGTGTGGCCTCGTGGCCATCCATCTCGGGCATCTGCACGTCCATGAGAATCACGTCCCAGGCCGAGGGGGCCGCGCTCACCCGCTCGACGGCGATGCGACCGTTTTCGGCGAAATCGGCATGCGCTCCGGCTTCGTTGAGGATGTCCGCGAGGATGAAACGATTGACGCCGACGTCCTCGGCCGCCAGGATGCGCAAGCCGTCGAGACGGTGCGCGCCAGCAGGCAGGGCAATGGTCGCTGTTGCCCCGGCGGCTGGCGCCGAGGTGGCGGCGAGCGGCAGTTGCAGGGTGAAGATGCTGCCTTGCCCAAAGACGCTGGAGGCATGGATGACGCCGCCCATCAGGCTGGCAAGGTTCATCGAGATCGCCAGCCCCAGTCCCGTGCCGCCAAAGCGACGCGTGGTCGAGCTGTCAGCCTGCTCAAAGGGACGGAACAGGCGGGAGAGTTCCTCGGGCGTCATGCCGATGCCCTCGTCCCGGATCGCGAACCAGACTTCGCCGTCGGCGGGAATCACGGACAGGTCGACATGGCCTCGCGCAGTGAACTTGATGGCATTCGACAGCAGGTTGACGAGGATCTGGCGAATGCGCATGGCATCGCCGGCCACCCAGGCGGGCAGGTCCGGGCTCAGCCGGCTGGTCAGCACTAGTTGTTTTTCCACGGCACGGCCGGCGACGAGATCGATGGCCTCGGCGACCAGCTGCGATAGTTGCAGAGGTGCGGACTCGATGCTCATCTTGCCGGCTTCGATCTTTGAAAAATCGAGGATGTCGTTGATCACGCCAAGCAGGTGTTCGCCGGAGACCAGGATACGCTGGCAGGTATCGCCCGCCTTGCGGCCCATGTTTTCCTTCATGCCGATGCGCGCGAGTCCGAGCACGGCATTGAGCGGGGTGCGGATCTCGTGGCTCATGTTGGCGAGAAAGCTGCTTTTGGCCGAGGCCGCGTGCTCTGCGGCCTGCCGTGCCTGGCGCGTTTCCTCCAGCGCCGTCACCAGATGGTCGGCCAGCTGGTTCACGCTGCGGGCCAGCTGGCCGATTTCCGTACGTTCGTGTCCCGCGGGGATGAACAGCCGGTCGCCGGCGGTGGGGTCCATTTTCTGCAGGGCCAGCGACATGCGCGAGATCGGTCGCACGAGCAGCAGGATCAGCGCCGCCAGGATGGCCGCCGAAACGAACACGAGCTGCCAGACGATTTGCTTGGCCGCCAGCAGGATGGCCGAATCCTTGAGATTTTCGATCACCTCCGGGTTCGGGATCAGCCTGACCGTACCGACGGTTTCGCTGGCATCGAAGGGTGAGACGATGTGACGCTCAATGATGCCGGGAGTCATTTCCGCCATGCCGACCGATGCGCCGCGACGGATTTCATCGGCCAGCACCGCTTGGCCGGCCAGGATCGACACGCGCAGCACTTCCGGATTGCCGAGCAGTCCGAGCGCGACTTCTCGCGCCAGACCCGGATCATTCACGAAGCAGGCGACCTTGACCGTACTCTCCACGGTGTCCAGCAACTGCACGAGACGTGCATCGATGGTTTGTTCCGCACGCTGACCCGTTTCGTGGGTCGTGTAGGCGATGGCCACCAAGCTGGAAACGAGGAAGGCCAGCAGCGTGACGAGGATGGTGCGCAGGACGATCCCGTTCCCGATGCGTACCGGGGCGGATGGCGAGGTTTTCATGGGCTTGCCGTCTTACGGCTTGAAGGACAGCACGACCCTGACGCGGGCATCGGCATCCTTGCGCTCGATGTAGCCGATTCCGCCCGGTCGTGCCAGGATCTGCGCGATGACGTCGGCTGCGGAAGCGGTGGACAGGGGGGGCGTGGTCTTGCCGGAAAAGTAGAGCCGCGACCAATAGGCGTTGATTTCGCTGAGATCCTTGTCTACCAGCTGGCGGTAGAACTCGGCACGCAGGGCGCCCGCGGCAGGCTGGTCGACCGGTACGGCGGCGCTGCCGTCCGGCAGTTTGCGGTAGCGGCCAAGGAAGATGTTGACGACCTCGTTCTGGGTCAGGCGCTCGATCCCCGAGCGGGCATCCACCACGACGACGATTTCCGCCCTGGCGCTATGCCCGCTGATTAGGCAGAGGAGGGCGATGAGCAGGCGTGTCATGCGCATGGCGGGTTCAGAACGCGAAATCCAGGGTGGCGCTGAGGACATTCATGCGGCCGTCCCACTGAACGGCGGACCCGCGGAACAGAAATTCCGAGGCTGCCCTGCCGCGGATCCTGTCGAGCTGAACCTTCATTGCCCAGTTCTGATGGAAATCCCAGCGTGTGCCGAGAGTGATCGTATGCTGATCGGCGTGAGTGGTGGCGGATAGTCCCCTGGCAAAATCGGACAGTCCCGGAAGTTGCGTCGAAATCGTGCTTGCCTTCGACTTGGTCGTTGAATAACCGAGGTAAGGCGTCAGTTTGCCGATTCGGTACGAACCAATGACGAAGGCCGCACGGTTATCTTCGTAGGATTCAGTTTCATGACGGATGCGGCCCAGCATGGTCTGCACCCTCAAGGGCCCTTTGTCATAGACGATGCCGATCGAGTCGAACCGGGAGGTTTTGTTGCTCGTGCTGAGTTCCGGAACAAGGCCCGTCAACTCGATGCGGTTGCTCAAAGGATTGGTATAAGCGACTTTCAGCAGCGCCAGTGCAGGGTCGGCATCGATTACGCGATTGGCCAGTTCGGTCAGAGGCTGATCTCTGGATGAAAACCGTACTTCGGCATGTGCCAAACGGAACTGCCACGGGCCTTGAAAGTAATCCAGATGACCTCCCAGCAGCCTGGCACGGTCGAGGTCCCACGTAATGTCCTTGTAAAAGGGGCTTGTTTCCGGAGAGTGCCCATAGAAGAGTTTGGCCCGGAGCAAGCCATCCCCGATATTCATGCCGACCGATGTATCGATACCATCGAAATAGCTGAAGATCAATGAGCCATAAAAATCCGGAGGCGGGCGAACGGCCGTGTTCGAGTAGCCGATCAGGCGCGAGTCGGCGAGCATGTAGAACTCGGTACCGAGCCGGCCGACGCGCATCTGGAAATCGGGCGAGAAGTCGTGGCGCAGAAAGGCCCAGCTGAGTTCGGGATCGTGGCTGCCATCGTAGCGGTAACGGGTGATGGCCTGGATGACCGCCTCGGTGTGTGCGCCGAGTGTCCAGTTGGCCTGCAGGCCGAGCACGCTATCGACCTTGCCCGACCACTGTCGGGTCAGGCCGCGGGGCTGGGAGAGATCGCGGACGAATTCGGCGCTATCGTTGTCCGAGCGGGCGAGCCCGAGCGTGCCGAACCCGCTGAGGGTGAGTCGACCGTCGGAGCATGCCGTGCTGTCTTCGGCGCGGGCCGGAACAACCAGCAGGCCGAAGCACATAAGCAGCAACGGAAAAAACCTGCCTGAAATTTTCATTTTCATGTGGTACGGATCAACGGGCATCGCGTGCATCGGGCCCGGTGCCGGAGGGCGCGGGCGGATGACGACATTGTTGACGGTCAATGAAAATCAGTCAATCAGGCGAAAGGCATAGCCGTCCCGTCAGCGCCGACTTTTCCGGAGGGCATGCGGCATGCGCCTGCAGATTCAGTTCTTGCCGTTGAAGAGCGAACCCAGCAGGCCGCCCTGTTCGCCGCCGCTGCCGCCGCCGCCCTTCGTCACCGGTGCGGCGGCGAAGACGCGCGAGGCGAGGCGTGCGAAGGGCAGGGATTGCAGCCAGACCGTGCCCGGGCCGCGCAGGAGGGCGAAGAACAATCCCTCGCCGCCGAACAGGGCGGTCTTGATACCGCCGACGAACTGGATGTCGAAATCGATGTCCGGCGTGTAGGCGACGACGCAGCCGGTATCGACGCGCAGTACCTCGCCGGGTGCGAGGCGGCGTTCGATCATCGTGCCGCCGGAGTGAGCAAAGGCCAAGCCGTCGCCTTCGAGCTTCTGCATGATGAAGCCTTCGCCGCCGAAGAAGCCGGTGCCGAGGCGCTTCTGGAAGGCGACGCCGAGCGCCACGCCCTTGGCGGCGCACAGGAAGGCGTCCTTCTGGCAGATCAGTGTACCGCCGAGCTGCTTCAGGTCGAACGGGATGATCTTGCCGGTGTAAGGCGCGGCGAAGGCCAGTGTGCGTTTGCCGCTGCCCTCGTTGACATAGACGGTGGTGAACAGCGATTCGCCGGTGATGAGGCGCTTGCCCGCGCCGAGGAGTTTGCCGAACACGCCGCTGTGCTTGTCCGAACCGTCGCCGAAAAGCGTGTCCATCTCGATGCCGTCTTCCATGTACATCAGGCTGCCGGCCTCGCCGATCGCGGCTTCGCCCGGGTCGAGTCCGATTTCGACGAACTGCATGTCTTCGCCATGCAGGCGGTAGTCGATCGCATCCATGCCCATGTTCCTCTTCTCCGTCGTGATTGGAATGCGCCTAGCTTAACGCAGCA
>CAYNCH010000070.1:0-8106 GCA_964395815.1 uncultured Methyloversatilis sp. | reverse complement strand
TGGCCTGCTCTTCGGTGCGGCTCGACAGGTCCTGGTTGCCGGCGGCAATTTCCTGGGCCGCGGTGTTGATGGCTTCGGTGGCATCCTTGATGCGGCCGACGACTTCGCGCAAGCGCTCGACCGTCGTGTTGGTGTCGTCCTTGAGTTGGCCAAAGATGCCGGAATAATCGTCTTCAATCTTGCGTGTGAGGTCGCCTTGCGCGATGCGGCTGAGCACCTCCGAGGTCGTCGTCAGTGCCTTGGCTGTCGATTCGAGGACCTCATTGAGCCCCTCGCCCAGCGCGGCAAAGAAACCTTCCTTGCCCGCCAGATCGATGCGCGGCGAGTAATCGCCCATCAGGGCGGCCTGGACGATCTGCTCGATCTCCTGCTCGGCGGAAACCTCCATCGTGCGGTCGGTCCATTGCGTGACGCGGCCGATCGTGGCGCCTGCGGCATCCAGAATCGGCCGCGCGGCCAGCCGCAGGTGATGGGTATTGAATTCGATATCGACATCGGCGCCGCGCAGCGCGGCTTCGTTCATCTTCTCGACCGCGCCCGGATCGTTAATCAACGTAGTCACCTGGCCGCCAATCAACGTATCGGCATCGAAGCCGGCACCGCCGATGCTGTTCAGCAGTTTCTTGCCCGCCGGGGTAATGTAGATCAGGTTGCCATCGGCACCGGAAATGGTGATGCAGGCGGTCGAGTTGTCGAGCGCACCGAGGATGCGGGCCATCTCCTCCGCCTGCCGCTTGGTCTCGGACACTTCGAAGCCCATGCGCGTCTGCATCGACTGCAGGGCCTGATTGAGTTTGCCCAGCTCATCGTTGCGGGCGATGTCGATCACGTTGGTGTAATTGCCCTGCTCGATGTTGCGGAAGGTGTCGATGGCACCCTGGACCGGGTTGCGGATGCCGGCGATAAGGCGCGAGACGGCCACAAAGCCGATCACCGCAAAGAGGGCAAAGCCGATCAGCAGTACCCACAAGGTGGTGTTGAAACGAGCTTCATCGCTGGCGATATCGACTTTTGCGCGCTCGGTATGGAAGCGGTAGATGGCGTCCGCCTTTTCGGCAGCGACGTTGTAGCTGGGGTTGATCTTGCCGAGAATCAGCGTCGTCGCCTCGGTGAACTCTTCCTTGAGAATCAGTTCGCTGGCCGGCTTGAGGCCCTCTTCAACGAAGACCTTGCGCGCGGCCGTATAGTCCTCGGCCAGTTTGCGGTGTTCATCGCTCTTGATGCGCTTGCCGTAATCCGCCCACAGCGCGGTAATTTCCTCGATGTTCTTCTTCACCGTGTCGGTATGCACACTCACCGGGTGGTCGTGCAACTGCGCGAACGGGCTGACCGGATCGTGCTGCAGCGCCAGCAGCAATTGCGCGCGGTTGTCCGCCATCAGCTTGCCGATGCGGCCGACGATGCGTGCCGGTTCGAAACGGTCTTCGTACATCGCCACGACATCTTCCTTGGTGTGGAAGAGTCCGAACAGGGCATAGACCATCAGCACGGCGACGAGCGCGGCGAGGCCGCCCAGGATCACGCTCATGCGGCCGCCCAAATTGAGACTGGAAAGGAAACCTCCTTCGCCGGTCACGGCCTGGCCGTAGCGGATCTTCAGGTTGCCCTGCTTCTTCTCGCGGAACTGGCGATACACCGCATCGATCTTGCCGATCACGGCCGGGTCAGCCTTGCGGCGCACCGACATGTAACCGGTCATCTGGCCGTTTTCCCAGATCGGCGTGGCATTCGCCAGCACCCAGTAGTAATCGCCGTTCTTGCAGCGGTTCTTGACGTAGCCGGTCCATGGCCGGCCTTCCTTCAGGGTTTTCCAGAAATCATCGAAGGCTTCGACCGGCATGTCGGGATGGCGGACGATGTTATGCGGCTCGCCGATCAGTTCGGCTTCGGTGAAGCCGCTGATCTCAAGGAAATCGCGGTTGATGTAGGTAATGCGGCCCTTTAGATCGGTCTTCGAGACGATCAGGGTGCTGTCGGTCAGTTTGACCTCGTTGTCGGTCACGGGCTGGTTGATGCGCATATCGATCTCTCTCGTCTTATTTGTCGGGAATCAATCAGGCGGCAATCTCGGCCGCTTCGTCCACCAGGGCCATTTCGGCCGACAGCATCAGCTTTTCGATATCGACCACGATCAGCATGCGCTCGTCGAGCGTGCCGAGTCCCCTGAGGTAGCGCGTATCGACGGTGGCCGCGAACTCGGGTGCAGGACGGATCTGGTCGGCACGCAGGCTGGTGACGTCCGAGACGCCATCGACGACGATACCGACGACGCGGCCGGAAATCGAGAGGATGATGACCACGGTGAATGGCGTGTATTCGGCCTTGCCGACGCCGAACTTGATACGCAGGTCGACGATGGGCACGATGATGCCGCGCAGGTTGATGACGCCCTTGATGAAGTCCGGCACGTTGGCGATCGTCGTCGGCTGTTCGTAGCCGCGGATTTCCTGCACCTTGAGGATGTCGATCGCGTATTCCTCGGGCCCCAGGGTGAAGGTGAGGAACTCTTGAACGTAGCCGCCCTCTTCTCCGGTATCGGCCTTGCGGGTATTTTCCTGAACCATGCGGGTTCTCCTTGTGTGTGTCAGGCAGCCGCCGGCAGGGCATGCCGCGCCATGCCGACCAGCATCGAGACATCGAGAATCAGGGCGACGCGGCCGTCGCCCATGATGGTGGCGCCGGCTACGCCGGGCACCTTGCGGTAATTGGATTCGAGGCTCTTGATGACGACCTGGTGCTGACCGACCATCGCATCGACGAACAGGGCCGCCTTCATGCCGTCGGTCTCGAGAATGATCATGATGCCGTCCTCGTAGGAGCGGATGGCATCCGGCACATTGAAGATCTCGTGCAGCGTCACCACGGGCAGGTAATCGTCGCGCACCTGGATCAGCTTCTCGACGCCGGAAACGCTCTTCATCATGCTGCGTTCAGCCTGCAGCGATTCGATGACATAGCCGAGCGGGATGATGTAGGTCTCCTTGCCGACCGCCACCGACATGCCGTCGAGAATGGCGAGCGTCAGCGGCAGGCGCACCGTCATGCGGGTGCCGACACCGGCCATTGAATCGATCTCGACGCGGCCACCCATGGCGGTGATGTTTTTCTTCACCACATCCATGCCGACGCCGCGGCCCGACACGTCGGTGATCTGGTCGGCCGTCGAGAAACCGGCTTCGAAGATGAGCTGAAATACTTCCTGGTCGCTCATCTGGTCATGCACGTTGAATCCGCGCTCCTTCGCCTTGGCGAGGATCTTCTCGCGGTTGAGACCGGCACCGTCGTCGCCCACTTCGATGACGATGTTGCCGCTCTGGTGGTAGGCGGAGAGGGTGATCGTGCCGACCGGCTGCTTGCCCTTCGCGGCACGCACGTCGGGGGATTCGATGCCATGGTCGAGGCTGTTGCGGACCAGATGGGTCAGCGGATCGGTGATGCGCTCGATCAGCCCCTTGTCGAGCTCGGTGCTTTCGCCCGAGAGCTTGAGCTCGACCTGCTTGCCGAGTTTTTGCGAGATGTCGCGCACGACGCGCGGGAAGCGCGAGAACACCACGGACATCGGCATCATGCGGATCGACATGACTGCTTCCTGCAGGTCGCGGGTGTTGCGTTCGAGCTGGATCAGCCCGTTGTGCAGGCGCTCAAACTCGACGGGGTCAACCTGTGCCGCCGACTGGGCCAGCATCGCCTGGGTGATGACCAGTTCGCCGACGAGGTTGATGAGTTGGTCGACCTTGTCGATGCCAACGCGAATCGTCGTATCGGTACCCGGTTTGGCCGCGGGCGCGGCAGCGCGCCTGGCATCGCGTTCGGCCGGCTTCTCGGGGCTTGCCTTGACGGGTGTCGCCGCGGCAGCTGACACTGGCGGCACATCCGGCGCCGCTGGTGCCGCTGACGCCAATGTTGCCGCTGGCGCAACAGGTGCGGAAACAGTGGCCACAGGCGGCAAGGGCTCGAAAAAGCCATAGGCGTCGCCGCCATCGCTCTCGGCCGCCGCGGGTGTTGCTGCAGTTTCCTGGACTTCCGGCAGGGGCTCGAAGAAGCCGAAGGCGTCATCTTCGCTGGATGCAGTGGCCGGGGCCGATGTCGATGTCGGCAGGTCGTCGAAGAACCCGTAGGCCTCGTCCGTGCTCGTCCCGGGCTCGGGCGCATCGCTGAAGAAACCATAGGCGCCATCGGGCGCATCGCCGTGGGCAGCATCGGCCTGACCGAGCGGCGCGATGCGAATGCTGTCGTTGCGGGCAACGAATTCGAGCAGTTCGCGCAGCACGTCGATGTCGGGCGTGCCGACGACCTGCACATGCCAGGGCAGTTCGGCATTTTGGGGGTGGGCGATCACACGCACGTCGCCATGTTCGGCCAGTTCGGCCAGCAGGTTTTCGCCGGCGCTCTCGCTCTGCGCGGCTTCGCCGGCGATGATGAAAAACAGATCGAGGCCGTCTGCGCACTGGCCGGCAGGGTGAGCGGGGGGAGGCTCTGCCGCAAAAGTCGGCGCTGGCGGGACGGCGGCCGGAGGTTTGACCGCAGCGGGTGCAGCCGTTGCGCCACCCCCTTCGGTCAGTGCATGCAAACGTTGGCAGATCGCCTCGGCGGCAGCGCGATCAGCCTCACCGTCACCCTGATGGGCGGCCAGCAGGTTCTTCAGTACGTCGCCGGCATCGAGGAAGGCATCGATCATGTCTTCCCGCAGTTGCGTTTCGCCCTTGCGGATGCGGTCGAGCAGGTTTTCGAGGATGTGCGTGACTTCCGCCAGGTCGGTGAAGCCGAACGTGCCGGACGATCCCTTGATCGAATGGGCGGCACGAAATATCGCGTTGAGCTGCTCGGTGTCGGGATTGCCGACATCCAGAGTGAGCAGCAGGTTTTCCATAGTCGCCAGATGCTCCGCGGTTTCCTCGAAGAAAACCTGATAGAACTGGCTCATGTCGATGGCCATTGCGCCCCCTTGCCGAAATCAGGCGAGTCGATGAATGACGCGGCGTTCAGCCGATCACTTTCTTGACCACCTCGACGAGCTTCTGCGGATCGAAGGGTTTGACCAGCCAGCCGGTGGCCCCGGCGGCGCGGCCCTGCTGTTTCATCGCATCGGACGATTCGGTCGTCAGCATGAGAATCGGCACGGTCTTGTACTGCGGCAGACCGCGCAGGGTTTTGATCAGCGTCAGGCCGTCCATGCGTGGCATGTTCTGATCGGTCAGGATCAGATTGAAGGTCTTGCCCTTGGCCTTGTCGAGACCGTCCATGCCATCGACCGCTTCGACGACCTCGTAGCCCGAGCTTTTCAGCGTGAAGCCCACCATCTGGCGGATGGAGGCGGAGTCGTCGATCGCGAGAATGGATTTGGCCATGTTTAAGCTCCTGTTTCAAAAGAGTTCGATGTCGCCTTTGGTCATTGCCTGCTGGCTGACGGGATTATGGATGGTTTTCGCCTCGATATCCTTGAGCGCGGCGGCGATGCCGGCCTGCTCTTCGCGCAGCGAGATGATCGCAGCCGGGCCATCGATACTGGCGGCTTCGCGTTCCAGGGCCTGGCCCAGAACGTCGAGGTGTTTCATCGCCTCATCGAGTGCATCGACGCGACGCACGACATGGCTGAGCAATTGCGACACCATGTCCTGGAATTGCAGGGCCGTGATCGCCCGCCCGACTAGGGAATCGACGTTGCTGGCGCTGGCCCCAAGCGCCTCGACCGCTTCGATGCGAGCGACATTCTGGCGCTCCATGGTATGGATGATGTCCTCGACTTTCTGCTTCGACTCGAGGGCGAAGGTCATGTCCTGACTGGCCATGCTCTGGATGGCATTTTCGGTTTCCTTGACCGACGACTGCATGCTTTCCATCAGGGTATTGATCTGTTGCGAGAACTGGGTGGTACGCGCCGACAGGTCGCGTACCTCGTCGGCGACAACCGCGAAGCCGCGGCCGGCCTCGCCGGCACGCGCCGCTTCGATGGCCGCATTCAAGGCCAGCAAATTGGTCTGCTTGGCGATGGCACCGATCTCCGAAAGAATGGCCCGCACGTCCTGTGCGTGCTGGGCGATCTTGTCGGTGAGTTCGACCAGTTCCATGCCCAGCTTGCTGTTGCCGATCACGCTATCCACCACGCGCTGCATGACGCTGGAGGTATCCCGGACGAAATCGTCGAACTGGATTTGCGTTTCGCCGTCCAACTTGCCCGTGGTCACGGAAAAAGTGAGCTGGCGCTGCTCTTCGGTCTGCGCATGCATGCCCTGGAAGCTGTGTGTCAGATCCTCGATCGCCTCGTGGAGCAGCCCCTGGACCCGGCTGATCTCGCCACGCGCGGCGTCGAACTGGGCGCGGAATTGCGACGAACATTCGCCGATCAGATTGCGGAATTCCTGCAACAGCCGGCGCTCTTCCTCGGCGCGGTCAATCACCGCCTCGACCTGCCGTCTCTCGGGATGACTGATCACCCGCCAGCCGATGGCCAGGAGCAGGAAAGCCCCCCCCGGCGCCAGTCCCGCATCGGGAAACAACAGATAGAACCCGGCCGCCACGACGGCTGTCAGGATAATGCCGCGTCCAAAGGTTCTATCGAAAAATCCCATGCGCCTAGCGCTTCCCTTGTCTTCTTGTCAATTGTCGGAGGCTCTACTCCCCACCGAACGATTCTAATCCCAAAGACCTACGGTTCAGCGCGGCGGCGGCGCGGCGGGAACGATTCCCTGATCATTGAGCTGTCCGGCTTCACTGACTTCAGCGACCTGCTCCTTGCCATCGCTGAGAATCGCATCTTCGGTCCGCTTGTTGAGGACGACAATGCTGATGCGGCGGTTGATCGGGCTGAAGGGTTCTTCCTTGTTGAACAGGACCGTCGAGGCGAAACCGACCACGCGCATCACCTTGGCATCGTCGAGACCGCCGATCACCATCTCGCGCCGCGAAGCGTTGGCCCGGTTGGTCGAGAGCTCCCAGTTGCCGAAGCCACGGTCGCCGCCGGCGTAAGGCGTGGCATCGGTGTGCCCGGACAGCGAAATACGGTTTTCCACTTTGTTCAGCAGCGGCCCGATCTCGCGCAGGATCTGCCGGGTATAGGGCTTGAGTTCGGAACTGGCGGAATCGAACATCGGGCGGTTCTGCTCATCGACGATCTGGATGCGCAGCCCTTCGGCGGTGATGTCGAGCAGCATCTGGTTCTTGAACTGCTTGAGCGTCGGGCTGGCTTCGATCAGGGCTTCGAGGTCGCCCTTGAGGCCAAGCAGCTTTTCTTTCTCGATCCGCTCGAAATCAGCCTTCAGAGCCTGCAGGTTGATGGTCTTTTTGACGGCATCGACTTCCCCCTTCTTGACCTGCCCGTGCGTCCGCGTCAGGTCCTCGCCCCCCCCCTGGATAATGGATGAGGAATCGCCGGAGCCCGATCCGCCGAGCATGGCGACGAGCAGCGGGGTCTGGAAATAATCGGCGATGCCCTTGAGGTCGCCCTTGGTGGTCGAACCGAGCAGCCACATCAGCAGGAAGAAGGCCATCATCGCCGTGACGAAGTCGGCGTAGGCGATTTTCCAGGCACCGCCATGCGCGCCGCCGCCGCCCTTCTTGATCTTCTTGACTACGATTGGCTGCTGGCTGTCGTCGCTCATGGGATCTCAGGCAAAAGTCGGCGCTGGCGGGACGGCGCTTACTTGCCCTTCCGGCTCTTGATGTCTTCCTCGAGTTCGCTGAAGCTCGGCCGATCGCCCGAGTACAGCACCTTGCGGCCGAACTCGACCGCGACCTGCGGCGCATAGCCGTTCATGCTGGCCAGCAGCACGACCTTGATGCACTGATAGATCTTGCTGCCTTCATCGACCTTCTGGTTGAGCTGGTTGGCGATCGGCTCGATGAAGCCGTAGGACAGCAGGATGCCGAGGAAGGTGCCGACGAGCGCGCCACCGATCATCTTGCCCAGCACGGCAGGGGGCTGGCCGACCGAGCCCATGACGTTCACCACGCCCATCACCGCCACGACGATGCCCATCGCCGGCACGGCACCCGCCAGGGACTGGACCATGTGGGCCGGGAAATGCGCCTCGGCATGATGGGTCTCGATCTCGATGTCCATCAGGTTCTCGATCTCGAAGGCGTTGAGGTTGCCGCCCACCATCATGC
>CAYNCH010000069.1:0-8173 GCA_964395815.1 uncultured Methyloversatilis sp. | reverse complement strand
CCGCTGTTGCGCCGCTGAGGCGCACGAGAAACAAACAGCGGACGTAGGGTGTCGATTATCTCCACCGGGTAGGTTCCCAGGTTCGTCAGCATTTCGCGAAGCGCCGTCTGATCGTCAATCTTCAAGCGTGCCAGCAGTTCTTCCTGAAAGTGTCGCCACGGCTTGGGGAAGTGGGCTTCGAGTCGGAGCAAGGCCTCGCGGTCGATTACCTCGCCGGTTTCGGCGTTGATATAACCGCTTCTGGCATCTTCAAGTTCATGCCGGCGCGAGTAATTGGAGAGGCGCTGGACCATGCCGTGGCTGCACGCGGCAACCACAGCGGCATCCATCGCATGATGCCGGTCGCTTTCGTCACGCACCTTGGCAAGTCCCCAGCGGGCTCGGAGGAAAGCCGTCAACTGTCCGGACAGCACTACGCAGCGCTCGTTTTTCTTTTCTTCCGCCGTCCCGCCAGCGCCGACTTTCGGGGCAAGGTCGAGATAACGCTCGACATAGTTCTTGAAGAACTTGCAGATGTAGCGTGTGTCGTTGAGGTTGCGCGCCCTGAAATCGGCTGCTTCATCCTTGCCGAAGTTCTTGCGCAGCAGGCGGCTGCGTTTTGCCGTGCGTTTGAGACCGGGATACGTGGCTTCGACATAGGCGACATAATTGCGCCAGCGCTCACCATCTTCCCCGCCGGTGAATGATGTCAGGTATTCGTAGGGGGTCTGGTTTCCTTTGTTCTGATTTTCGGCTCTACGGACGAGAACCTTGTTGTTCTTGCTGTCATCGAAGCTTCGTGAGTAAGGTAGCGCATGGTCGATTTCGACATACCCGCGTTCCAAAAGGCGATTGATGTCTATGGGTTCGAGGGAATACAAGCACTTGCCATGTTGTTCCCTGTAAAGCTGCCACTTGGCAAATTCCCGGCCGTGACGATCACGGTCCGCCGGTTCGTCGAGGCCCATTGATTCTGCCATCTTTTTGAATTCGATCCAGTCCTGCTCGTTGCGCGCTCGCGCCTCCTTCTGCGCATTTTCAATATCACGTCTGCCATCGAAGTACCCACCGTTCCTTGTTGGATGCCCGACGAGCGGCCGCGACAGATCGCGCGCCAGTTCGATATGCACGGCGGCGGGCGAGCCGTATTCACGAATCAGCGCATTGCATACCTTTCGCGCCTGGTTGAGCGCGCGCAGCACGACGGGGTTGCGCGGAATGCCACCGGTGATCTCGCGCTCGATCCTCTCGCTGAAAATCAACTTGCCATCCTCGCCGCGAGCGTGCTCGTAGAAGGCTGGCAGGTACTTCTCCTTGGCACCTTCTGGATTGGGCTGGCTGTGCCGGTAGCCGGCGAGTTCGCAGGCTTCGTCATAGCGCAGGCCGGCAGCCATGTGCGGCACGATCTTGCGCAATGCCTTGAGCGACAGGGAGTGAAATGCCTTGAAGGAACTGCGCGGAAAGTCGAGCAGGGCAGGAATCATCTGGTCGGGATTGGGGAGTGCCAGCTTGCGCAGTTCCGCCTTGGCTTCATCGTCGGTCTTGTAAACGGTCAATACCCAGGCAATGTCGTCGAGCAAGCTTGGATCGCCTCCGGTCGCCGCGCCCGCCATGCCCTTCCATTCTGTTTCCAGGCCGGCTTTCTTGAGTGACTTGCGCAGTTCCTGCCACGCCGGAACCTTGGCGAGGGTTTCCTTGAGCGGGTCGCCGTCCTTCTTGACACCACGCAATCCCGAGAAAGTGAAGGAGGCGGGCAGCAGGCCGGCTTTCACCAAGGCGTCGTGCAGGCGCTTGTAGGTAAGGTCGGTGTCGTATTCGTAGGGCAGCGGCAATGCGACGCGATGCTCTTCCGAATTTAGCCTGCGCGTGATGCCGTCGACGTTGATCCTCAAGTTGTTGAGGCGTGTCAGCCAGACTTGGCGCTCGGCAGAAAAGCTTGCCTTGGGGGCGCGGTATTCTCCTTTGCCGTCAGGACCGCCGACTCTTTCAAACGTGCACCGGCCGATGCGTTCGAGCATCGCCTTTCCGCTCAAGGGTGGTTCTTGCGCCCAGAACAGTTCCGTGACCTTCGTTTCCAGCGTCGCATCCGCATGCGGGTTGCCCAAGTCACGCTGGCGTTCGAACAGCAAAGCCAGTTCCTCGGCCAGCAGGGTGCGGGGCAGGGCATGGTTGTAGCTGCCCTGCTTGTTGCGCTGTGCGTCGGGAAAGTCTGTCAGCATGAGTTCAGCGGCGCTGCGGCGGCCTAGCTCCGCCATGCGCTGGCGGTTGTCCTTGATCGCCTGCTTGATGGGACCGCCTTCTTTCTTGTCGCCTTCGGCCTGCCGTTCCTCGGCCTTGCTGACCCAATGGAAGCCGCGATGCTTGACGAGGTGGTAGATGACGCGTGCCCATTCTTCGCTATCGAGCCGGGTGTCGAGGGCCTTTACACGCAGTTGCCAGAGATTCGGGGTCTTGAAGCCTTTACTCGGCTCCTGCTTCAGAACGGCCGTGTCAGCGATGATGCCTTCGCGCTTGAGCAGTCGAGCCAGCTTGGTCAGTCGCCATGCCCGCCTGCGAAGCCGGCGCCGCATCAGGCGGGCGTCGCGGCGTGCCTTGTTGATGGATTCGCCTTTGTCTGGCGTTTCAGCCTTGTCGAAACACCGCACGCCGAGATCGACGATCCTGTTTTCGCCGAGCACGCACCAACCGACCGACGCGATGCCGATGTCGAATCCGAAGGTCAATGTCTGCTGGCCCTTGTCGCCCATGCCGTCCTCCCTTATGATGTGTCCCGTTGTGGCTATCCGGGGTGAGAGCCGTTGCTACAATAAAGGTGAATAACCTGTATCCAGGCCCGGCGGGGAAACCCGTCGGGCCTTTCCTCTTATGCCGTTCGATTGTAGCGGTATTTGCCTCTGGCATACCGCGATTTGCCGTTCCGCCGGCGCCGACTTTCGGGCTGAATGGGTGCAGCGTTTATAATCCGCGGCCATTTTCCGAGGTCCCTCCCCCGTGCGCCTTACCAAGCTCAAGATCGCCGGCTTCAAGTCCTTCGTCGAGCCGACCACCGTCCTGTTCCCCAGCCAGCTGGCCGGCGTGGTCGGGCCGAACGGCTGCGGCAAGTCGAACATCATCGACGCGGTGCGCTGGGTGCTGGGTGAGTCGAAGGCGTCCGAGCTGCGCGGCGAGTCGATCCAGGACGTGATCTTCAAGGGCTCGGGCAATCGCAAGGAGGTCGGCCGCGCCAGCGTCGAGCTGTTCTTCGACAACCCGGAGGGGCGCGCCGCCGGCCAGTGGTCGCAATACGCCGAGATCACGGTCAAGCGCATCCTCGACCGTGCCGGCAATTCCAGCTACTACATCAACAACCTGCACGTGCGCCGCCGCGACGTGATCGACCTGTTCCTCGGCACCGGCCTCGGCCCGCGTGCCTACGCGATCATCGGCCAGGGCATGATCTCGCGCATCGTCGAGGCCAAGCCCGACGAGCTGCGCTTCTTCCTCGAAGAGGCGGCGGGGGTCACCAAATACAAGGAGCGCCGCAAGGAGACCGAGGGCCGGCTGGAAGATGCCAAGGAAAACCTTGCACGCGTCGACGACATTCGCGGCGAACTGGAAAGCCAGGTTGCACGCCTGGAAACCCAGGCCGAAGTGGCGCGCAAATACCGTTCGTTGCATGAACAACTGGGCCGCCGCCAGAGCCTGCTGTGGCTCAAGAAACGCAACGACGCGCAGGCCGAGGCGCTGAAGCTTGAGCGTTCAGTGGCCGAGCAGATCAACAGGGTCGAGGCCGAGACGGCGGCCCTGCGCGAAGTGGAAGCGCGCGTCGAGCAACTGCGCGAGGCCCATTTTGCCGCCTCCGATGCGTTGCACGCCGCGCAGGCCGAGATGTATTCGGCCAACTCCGAGGTGAAGCGCCTCGAATCCGAGATTGGCCATCTGCGCGACGCGCGCCAGCGGCTGGAAAACCGTCTCGCCCAGCTCGACGCGCAGGACCAGCACTGGTTCGCCGAGATGCGCCGCGTCGAGGAGGAGGAGTTTCGCTGGACCTCGCTGCTCGAGAATTCGCGCGAACGCGCCCTGACGGCTGCCGCCCGCCATGAGGAAGCCGCCGCGCGGCTGCCCGAGGCCGAGGATGCCGTCAAGGAGGCCGAGGCGCAGGCGACGGAGGCGCGGCGCGCCCTGAACGCCGCCGAACAGGCCCTGCGGCTGGCTGAAGCCGACCGCGGGCATGCCATGCGCGCGCTCGACAACCTCGCCCAGCGGCGCGGCCGCATCGATGCCGAGCGCGGCAATCTCGTCGCGCCCGATCCTGCCGAGCTGGCCGGCGCACAGGAGGCCGAGGCAATGGCCGAGGCTGCGCGCGAACAGGCCGAAGACCGTCTCGCCGAACTCCAGGCCCGCCAGCCACAGCTGGAGGCGGCGCTGCGCACGGCCCGCGAATCGCTGCAGACGGCGCACCGCAGCGTCACCTCGGCGAAGGCGCGCCACGATGCACTGGCCCAGTTGCAAAGCCGGGTCGGGCAGGGCGGCGATCTCTCGGGCTGGCTCGCCGATCTGGGCCTGCAGGACGCCGAGCCGCTGTGGCACGCGCTGCAGGTAGAGCCGGGCTGGGAGACGGCGGTCGAAGCGGTGCTGCGCGAGCGCCTGATGGCGCTGCCGGCCGATGGCGAACAAGTGACGCTGGCGCTGGCCTCGCCGCCGCCCGCCACCGTGGCGCTGGCCCGGCTGGCTGAATTAGGGGACAGACCACAATTTTACGAATCTCAAAATCGTGGTCTGTCCCCTAATTCATTGTTTAATTCATTGCGCGACAAGGTCAAGTGCGCCGACGCCCGCTGGGCGCCGGTGCTGGACGAGTGGCTGGGCGATGTGCGCGTCGTCGACGACGAGAGCGCACTGGCGGCTGGCGAGGGCTGGCGCATCTGCCGTGCCGGCCATCTGGCCACGCCGCGCGGCCTGACACTCTATGCGCCCGATGCGAAGACCCACGGCGTCATCGAGCGCCAGCGCGAGATCGACGAGCTGGCGACGCAGATCATGGCCTTCGAGGAAGTCGAGGCGCAAGCGCGTGAGGCGCAGGGCGAGGCCGAGGCGGCCGTCGCTGCCGGCTCGCAGCAGCTCGCCGAGACGCGGCGCGCCGCGCAGGAAGCGCAGCAGCGCCTGCATGCTGCGCAGGTCACGGCGCTCAAGCTGCGCGAGGTGCAGGCCCGCTACGACGAGCGCGCCGGCCAGATGGCGCGTGACCTGGAGGAAATCGGCCGCATCGAGGAAGAAGAGCGCATTGCCCAGGCGCGCGCTGAGGAAGAGGCCGCCAGCAGCCGCGAGGCGCTCGATGTCGCGCGCGGTCGTATGGATGCGGCCCAGGAGCTGCAGCGCAGTCGCGACTCGGCGCTGCGCGAGGCGCGCGCGCTGGAGCATCAGCTGGCACGCGAGGCGCAGGACGCGGGCTTTTCCGAGAAGGAATGCCGCTCCAAGCTGGAAGATAACGCCCGCGCCGCCGAAACGGCGAAGAGCCAGCTCGCGCAGGTGGCTGAGGATCGCGCTGCCGCACAGCAGGATCTGGCCGTGATCAGCGACGTGGTGATCCAGGAACAGTTGCAGTCGGCGCTGTCCGTGCGCGGCTCGCAAGAGTCGGCGCTGGCGGGACGGCGCGATGCGCTGGAGGCCGCTGCTGCCCAGCTGCGCACCGCCGACGAGGAACGTCTGAGGCTGGAGCAGGGCCTGCAGCCGGCGCGCGACAAGATCAACGACCTCAAGCTCAAGGAGCAGGCCGCCCACCTCAACGTCGAACAGTTCCAGGAGCGCCTGACCGAGGCGCATGTCGTCAGCCCCGAGGACGAGGCTGCGCTGGCGGCCGAACTGACGCCGGGGTTGCGCGACGGCACCTTGCAGGGCGAGATCACGCGCCTGACGAACGAGATCGAGGCGCTCGGCCCGGTCAACCTCGCGGCGCTGGAGGAGCTGGCGAGCGCGCAGGAGCGCAAGGGCTTCCTCGACGAGCAGTCGGCCGACCTGACGACCGCGATCGAGACGCTCGAAAACGCGATTCGCCGCATCGACCGCGAGACGCGCGAGCAGTTGCAGGAGACCTACGACAAGGTAAACGCCAGCTTCGGCGCCCTGTTCCCCGAACTGTTCGGCGGCGGCGAGGCGAAGCTGATCCTGACGGGCGACGAGATTCTCGATGCCGGCATCCAGATCATGGCGCAGCCGCCGGGCAAGCGCAATTCGACCATCCACCTGCTGTCGGGCGGCGAGAAGGCGCTGACGGCCATCGCGCTCGTCTTCGCGATGTTCCAGCTCAACCCGGCGCCATTCTGCATGCTCGACGAGGTGGACGCGCCGCTCGACGATTCCAACACCATCCGTTATTGCGAGATGGTCAAGCGCATGTCGCGGCAGACGCAGTTCGTCTTCATCACGCACAGCAAGATCACCATGGAGATGTCGCAGCAACTGATCGGCGTCACCATGCAGGAGCAGGGCGTGTCGCGCGTGGTCGAGGTCGATATCGACGAGGCGCTGCGCATGACGGACAAGGAGGCCGCTTAGCATGCCGTCAGAACGGGAGAGCCGTCGATGAACGATTTGCAGCTGGGCCTGATCGGTTTCGGCGTGCTGTTGGTGGCCGCCGTCTGGGGTTACAACGTGTGGCAGGAGCGCAAGCTTCGCCGTCAGGTCGACAAGATGCTGCCGCCGGCCGCTGCCGATGTACTAATGGCGGGACGAGAGGGACCGGATCCCGCGGATCCTGCGGAAGTACCGGCCTTGCGCGAGCCCACGCTCGATGCCCCGGTCGATGTCGAAGTCACCCCGGCACCCGGTATCGCGTCGGAGCCTGCATCCAATACTGAGACTGAGGCCGGAACGCCGCTTGCCACGCCTTCCGTGCCTGCCGCCAGTGTGTTGTCGGTGGCCGAATTGCCGGCCGAATGGGCCGATGGCCGTGCCGATTGCCTCATTCGCATCGAATTCGTCGATCCCCAGCCGGTGGCCGGCTTGTGGGCAGAACACTCGGAGTGGAGCGCTCAGGTCGACAAGCCCCTGCAATGGCTCGGCCTGGATGAGAAAACCGGACGCTGGCGCATGCTGCACGCGCAGGACGCTGGCGATGTTGCCCAGCTGGCAGTCGCGCTGCAGCTGACCGATCGGCGGGGGGCTGTCAGTACGGAAACGCTGAAGGCCTTCATCGACGGCATCCACCGCCTTGCCCGCCGCTTTTCCGGCCTGGCCGACCTGCCCGATGCCGCCGATGTGGAAACCCGTGCAGCCGAACTCGATGCATTTTGTGCGGCGGTCGACTTGCAGTTGTCCCTGCATGTGGTGCCGCGCACGGGCAGTATTGGCGAGATGGTCGGTGCGCGTCTGGCGCCGGTCATCGCCACCGCCGGTTTGCAGCGCGAAGGCACCCGTCTGGTCGCCGTTGATCAGGCCGGCAATGAATGCTTCGCGCTGACCGGACAGACCGCGCTGGGCGATTGCGTCGTTCAGATTGAGACGACGGCCCTGACGGGACTGACTTTCAGTCTCGACGTGCCGCGGGTCGAGGAGGGTGCCGCCGCTTTCACCCGCATGATCCAGCTGGCGAAGCAGTGTGCCGACGCGCTCGGCGGCCAGTTGGCTGACGCCCATGGCAAACCATTGGCCGATGCGACGCTCGAGGCGATTCGCGGCCGCATCGACGAATTGCAGATGAAAATGGCCCGCATGGCCATCCCGGCGGGCAGCGTGCGCGCCTTGCGACTGTTTTCCTGATGTCCGCCGCCGCATCTCCTGATCCTGCTGGCCGGGCCGCATTTCTGCGTGCCGAACTCGAACGCCACAACCACGCTTACTACGTGCTGGATGCGCCGACGATTCCGGATGCGGAATACGACCGGCTGTTCCGCGAACTGCAGGATATCGAGGCGGCGCATCCCGTACTGGCGACGCCCGATTCGCCGACCCGGCGTGTCGGCGGCGCACCGCTGCCGGCCTTTGCCCAGGTAGCGCATGCGGTGCCCATGCTGTCGCTCAATAATGCTTTCAGCGCCGATGAGGCGGCGGCTTTCGATCGTCGCTGCCGTGAGGCTTTGGGGGTCGAGAGTGTCGATTACGCCTGCGAACCGAAGTTCGACGGGCTCGCCATCACGCTCCGTTACGAGAAGGGCGTGTTCGTCCAGGGAGCGACGCGCGGCGACGACCTGGCGACCGTCCGCATGAGCGCTCCGCT
>CAYNCH010000068.1:0-8187 GCA_964395815.1 uncultured Methyloversatilis sp. | reverse complement strand
CTGCGCGACACGCCGATCGTCACCTTCATCAACAAGCTCGACCGCGAGGGCCGCGCGCCGATCGACCTGCTCGACGAGATCGAGGACGTGCTGAAGATCCAGTGCGCGCCGATGACCTGGCCGATCGGCATGGGCAAGAGTTTCCGCGGTGTCTACGACATTTACGACGACTGCGTGTATTTCTTCGACCCGCAAGCCGAAAAAGGCACCTCGGAGATCATCGAACACCTTGACAATCCGCGACTCGACGAACTGCTCGGTTATCAGGCCGCAGAACTGCGCGGCGAGATCGAACTCGTGAAAGGCGCCTCGCACACCTTCGACAAGGACGCCTACCTCGCCGGCAAGCAGACCCCCGTGTTCTTCGGTTCTGCGATCAACAACTTCGGCGTGCAATCGCTGCTTGACGCCATCGTCGATCTTTCGCCGCCGCCACAGCACCGCCCGTCCGCATCGCGCCAAGTCGAACCGCTGGAGCCAAAATTCTCCGGTTTCGTCTTCAAGATCCAGGCCAACATGGACCCGAAGCACCGCGACCGCATCGCCTTCGTGCGCGTCTGCTCGGGTCATTACACGCGCGGCATCAAGCTCAAGCAATTGTCGACCGGCAAAACGCTGGCGGTGAACAACGCCATCACCTTCATGGCGCAGGACCGCAGCACCACGGACGAAGCCTGGCCCGGCGACATCCTCGGCATTCCCAACCACGGCACCGTGGTGCTGGGCGACACATTTACCGAGGGCGAGGACCTCAAGTTCACCGGCATTCCCTGTTTTGCGCCCGAACACTTCCGCCGTGCCCAGATCCGCAACCCGATGAAGATGAAGCAGCTGCAGAAGGGCCTGCAGCAGCTGGCCGAGGAAGGCGCGACGCAGCTGTTCAAGCCACTGGGCAGCAACGATCTGATCCTCGGCGCGGTTGGTACGCTGCAGTTCGACGTGGTGGCCCACCGGCTGGAATTCGAGTACGGCGTCGACTGTTTCTTCGAACCGGTCAACGTCGCCACGGCACGCTGGCTGCGCGGCAGCGAGGCGGACTTGCGTGCGCTGGAAGACAAGGCGGGGGTGAACCTGGCCCTCGATGGCGCCGGCGACTACGTCTATCTGGCGCCGAACCGCGTCAATCTGCAGATGACGCAGGAGCGGCATCCCAACATCGTCTTCCTGGAAACTCGCGAGATCCACTGAAAAGTCGGCACCGGCGGGACGGCGGTCAAAAGCTCTGGCCCACGGCTGGAAACAGTGAATTGACGCTGATCAATGGTGATAGAGTACGGCCACTGCGCCGCCAGCGCGGAGGATCGTCAACTACAGGGGACAGGCGGACTCGCCCGCAACGCTTGCGGGGCGGGTGATTGCATGAAACTCAAAACGCGCATCTGGATGGGACTTTCGCTGGTCGTGGCCGTCATTCTTGGCCTCGACCTGACGATCGGCTATTTCAAACTGCGCGAAGAATTGCGCGCAGAGACCGACGCCCGCACCATCTACGGGTTTATGATGGCCACGCGGCGTATTTATCAGGAGCAGTTCGTCGCCAGCGGCGTGCCGCTGAATTCGAGAACGGTCGGTTTTTTGCCCGCACACTCTTTCTCGCGCATCGCCAAGGATTTCGCCCACTGGAACGATAGCGGCGTGATCTTCAACAACGTTTCCGATCGACCGCGCAATCCCGCCAACCAGGCCGATCGCGATGAACTGGCGGCCATGTCCTGGTTTCGCGCCAACCCCAAGTCGGTCGAACGCCTCGACAACGTTCGCGACAATCGCGGCAAGAGCTTTCTGCTCTACACCGCACCGATCTGGGTCGAATCCTTCTGCCTCAAGTGCCATGGCGATCCCGACGAAGCACCGCCGACGATTCGCGATGGCTATGCAGCCGCCTACGGTTACCGGGTCGGCGATCTGCGTGGCGTGGTCAGCATCAAGATTCCCACCGAAAAATTCGAGCAGCGCTTCCGGGAAATCTGGGGTTGGCAAGTCCTGAAAAGCCTGCTCGGTTACGCGGTTTTGTTCATCGCCATCGGCGCCCTGCTTGACCGGCTGGTTTCGCGCCGCATCGCACGCCTGCAGGCGGGTGCCGAACGCATCAGCGCTGGCGAGTATTCGGTGCGACTCGAACATCGCGACCAGGACGAAATCTGCCGTCTCGCCGCCACCTTCAACGGCATGGCCGAACAGGTGGAAAAACGCGAAAGCGATTTGCGCAAGCTCGCCCAGGACAAGGCACAAGCCGCGGTGGAAATCGACCGGCTTGCCTACTACGACGTGCTGACCGGCCTGCCCAACCGGACCCTGCTGATCGACCGTCTGCGGCTGGCGCTGGCCGTCGCCCAACGCCGCAACCATTTCGACGTGCTGTTTCTGTTGAACCTGGATCGCTTCAAGAATCTCAATGACGCTCATGGCCATTCGATGGGCGATCTGCTGCTGGTCGCACTCGGTGGCCGCACCGCCGGTCTGCTGCGTGAAGGCGACACCCTGGCCCGGCTGGCCGCCGACGAATTCGCCATTCTCGTGCAGGATCTGGGCAGCCAGCGCGAAAGCGCCAGCCGGCGTGCGCTGTCCATCGCCGAAAAGCTACAGCAAAATATGGATACGCCGTTCCGGCTCAAGAATGGCGAGGAAATCCGGCTCACCGTCAGTATCGGCATCGCCATCGCCCCGGACAGCCCCGACGACTCGGCCGAGGACATCCTGCGTCGTGCCGATACTGCCTTGCACCGTGCGAAAGAGGCAGGCGGCAACCAGTCGGTATTTTTCGACGCCGCGATGGGCATTGCCGCACAGCAACGCTACACCATCGAACGCGAACTGCGTCATGCCATCGCAGCCGGCGAGTTGCGGCTATACCTGCAGCCACAAGTCAATCAGCAGGGCCGCACCATCGCCGCGGAAGTCCTGGTGCGCTGGCAGCACCCGCAACGCGGTCTGCAGCCCCCCGGCGCCTTCATCGGCATCGCCGAAGAATCCGACCTGATCGTCGACCTGGGTGCCTGGGTACTGTCGGAAGCCTGTCGCCTGATGGCCGGTGAAGCCGTTGCCGGACATCCGCTGCGCCTGTCGGTGAATTTATCGCCACGGCAGTTCCGCCAGCCGGGTTTCGTGCAATGGGTGCGCGACCTGCTCGCCGCCACCGGCGCCGACCCGGCCCATCTGACCCTCGAAGTCACCGAAGGTCTGGTCATCGACAATGTCGATCTGGTCGTCGCCCGCATGAACGAACTGGCCGCGCTCGGCATTCACTTTTCCATCGACGACTTCGGCACCGGCTACTCCTCGCTCGCCTATCTGAAACGCATGCCGATCCACGAACTCAAGATCGACAAGAGCTTCGTGCAGGACGCCCCGCAGGACCCCAACGATGCGGCGCTGGTCGAAACCATTCTCTCCGTGGCCCGTCACCTGAATCTGCAGGTCGTCGCCGAGGGGGTCGAGACTGTGGCGCACGCCGAGTTTCTCAATGCGCGCGCGGACGCCATCCATCAGGGTTATCTCTACGGCAAGCCGGAACCGGCGGAAACTTGGATCGAGCGCTGGCGCTGACAGGGCGGTAGCCGGCAAAGGCCGGGCCGTTCAGCCGCTACAGGCGACTGGCTGGGCACCGACGGGACATGGGCAAGGCTCTGCATCCCAGCGCTCCAGCAGTGCGAAGAAATCGCTTTCGGGCAGCGGCCGGCCGAACCGATAACCCTGTCCGAAGCGGTAGCCGAGAGTCCGCATCTGCACGCACTCCCCACAGGTTTCGATGCCTTCGGCCACCACCTTCTTGCCCAGGCCATCGGCGAGATGCCAGACCGACCGGGCAATCGAGGCATTGGCGGCATTCTGGTCGATACCGCGCACGAAAGTCTGGTCGAGCTTGAAGGCGTCGAGCGGCAGACGGCTCAGCGAGGCCAGATTGGAATAACCGGTACCGAAATCATCGAGTGCCACCGTCACGCCCATCGCGGCGATCTGCCGCAGCATGTCCGCAACACCGCTGGCATCGCGGATGATCATCGACTCGGTGACTTCCAGCTGCAAACGCTCGGCAGCGACCGTGCTTTCGTCCAGGATACGCGCCACTTCACCCGCCAGGTCGCAACGCTCGAATTGCATCGGCGAGACATTGACGGCGACATGGAACTCGACCGGCAGTGCGGCATGACGCGCAGCCAATACGCGGCAGGCTTCGGTGAGCACCCAGTTGCCGATCTTGGCGATCAGGTCGCTTTTTTCCGCCACCGGAATGAATGCACCCGGCGGAATCAGGCCCTGCTCGGGGTCGCGCCAACGCACCAGGGCTTCCGCACCGATGATCCGTCGGGTCACCAGATCGATCTTGGGCTGGTAGTAGAGTTCGAGATGTCCGTTGCGGATGGCGGCGTCGAGTCGCGCTTCCATCTCGAGTTGGCGCTCCACGGCAACCGCCATCTCGGCCGAAAAGAACTTGCTGAGGTTGCCGCCCGACTCCTTGGCGCGCAGCATGGCGCGGTCGGCACGCACCACCAGATCGTCGAACTCCTGCCCGTCGGAAGGATAAGCACTGATCCCGATCGACGCGCCGACCTTGAAACGATGCCCCGCCACCTCGATCGGGCGATCGAGCGCGGCGAGCAGTTTGTTCGCCACCATGCCGGCATCGTGACGGTCGGCGATATCGGGCAAGAGGCAGACGAACTCGTCGCCACCGAAGCGCGCCAATGTATCGTCCTCGCGCAAAATGGCCTGCAAGGCCTGACTAACCTTGACCAGCACCTCGTCACCGATGTCATGCCCGAGACTGTCGTTGATCGACTTGAAACGATCGAGGTCGATGAACAGCACCGCCAGCGAGCGGCCGGACCGATCGGCGCGGCAAATGGCCTGATTGCCGCGATCGACCAGCAGGATGCGGTTGGCCAGGCCGGTCAGCGGATCGTGCAGCGCCAGGAAATTCAGCCGCTCTTCCTTGGCCTTTTGCCGGGTGATGACCGTAAAGGTCGCCAGATAGTGGGTTGGCTGCCCTTCCGCGTCATGGATGGTACGCAGATCCAGCCACTCCAGATAGAGCGAACCATCCTTGCGCCGGTTCCAGATCTCGCCGCTCCATTGGCCGCTTTCACGCAAGGCATCCCACATGCCGCGGTAGAACTCGATGTCCTGGCGGCCGGAATTGAGAAGGCGCGGCGACTGCCCGACCGCCTCGTCGAAGGCATACCCGGTGATCTCGCTGAAGCGCGGATTGACGTAGAGGATCCGCTGCTCGAGATCGGTCAGCAACAGGCCACGGTCGAAATTATCGACAATGCGCTGCACCAGCGTCTCGTCGATGGCAGGCTGGGGCGGCGGCGCCTCGGCCGGCTCGATGCCGTCGAGCGCCCGCCCCGCCGCGAGCGGCAACGGAATCATGACCAGGCTGACATCGTCATGCACACTTTCCGCTTCGGCCAGCACATGACCGACCAGGCGATCGAAGACCTGGTTTGCTCCCGCGCTGGCGGCGGCCAGCAGGCCGTCGCGCCCGAAGGCGGCCCCCGCCTTGATGCCGAACTCGGACAGACCATCAGAATACAGCAGCAGCGCCGCCTCCTCGTCGCGGGCCAGGCGGTAGCGCTGCAGGGCACTCGCCGCTTCGTTCTCCTCGACATCGATGCCGAAAGGCAATTGTTGCGAAGGGAAAGCATCGGCAACACGGCCGTCCACGGCCAGCAGGAGGGCATCGGGCATCCCGGCATTGATGACTTCGAGATCCCGCCCCTCGATGCGCACCAGGATGCCGCACACGAAATGGCTATGCACCTGCAACTGGCGCATGAAGCGATTGATCCGCGTGTAGATGGCGGGCAGCGACATGCCGAGCATCACCGCCTCGCGGAACATCAGCGGAACATGCAGGGTAAACACCGCAGCCGGCAGACCATGGCCGGTCGTGTCGGCCAGCAGGCAGAACCAGCCGAACTTCGGGTGCTCGGCAGCGCAGAAGAAATCCGCACTGACCCGGCTCGCCGGCAGCAGCCAGTGACGCACCTCGGGACGCAGCCCGCGGTTGGCGGTATCGCGCATGCCGCGGATCAGGGCGACGGTATCGGCGTATTCCTGCAGCAGTCCCTCATCTTCCACGCCGTGCCCGACGGTTCCGGAGCGCAGCTTGCGCTGCCTTGGCTTGTGCACCCTTCCTCCCTTAACGCCGCACGCCGACCCCGGGCCACCCGCGGTCGATGAAACGCGGACGGTCATGGTCGGCATGCAAGGCATTTCACCCTAAATGACACGAGGTTTTTACCATATCGAATCTGTCAGCACTGACCTGCTATATCGTGTGTGCGCCTATAATTCCGCGTTCCGAATCAACGCCTAAAAGCCAACCAACATGGAAGCCGAACGCCTCAACGCCGTCGCCCACCACATCGCCGATCTCGAAGCCCGCGGCGATCAACTCCGGAGGTATCTTTGACTTCGATGCGAAGTCGGAGAAACTCGCTGAAATCAATCAGCTGATGGAAGACCCCGGCATCTGGAACGATGCCGAGCGTGCCCAGGCCCTGGGCAAGGAAAAGAAATCCCTCGAAGCCATCGTCGTCACGCTGGAAGGCGTGAAGAACACGCTCGCCGATGCGCGCGAGTTGTACGACATGGCGAGGGACGAGGACGACGAAGACACCCTCGTCGCCGTCGAGTCCGATCTTGCCGGCGTCGAGGCCAAGGTCGCCGATCTCGAGTTCCGCCGCATGTTCGCCAACCCGGCCGACCCAAGCAACTGCTTCATCGACATCCAGGCCGGGGCCGGCGGCACCGAGGCCTGCGACTGGGCCAGCATGCTGCTGCGCCAGTACCTCAAGTACTGCGAAAAGAAGGGCTTCAAGACCGAGATCCTCGAACAGACCGACGGCGATGTCGCGGGCATTCGCAGCGCCTCGATCAAGGTCGAGGGCGACTACGCCTACGGCTTCCTGCGCACCGAGACCGGCGTGCATCGCCTCGTGCGCAAATCGCCGTTCGACTCCTCCGGGGGCCGGCACACCAGCTTCGCCAGCCTCTACGTCTATCCGGAAGTCGACGACAGCATCGAGGTCGAGATCAACCCGGCCGACCTGCGCGTCGACACCTTCCGCGCCAGTGGCGCCGGGGGGCAGCACATCAACAAGACCGACTCGGCCGTGCGCATCACGCACCTGCCCACCGGCATCGTGGCCGAATGCCAGGACGGCCGCAGCCAGCACAGCAACAAGGCCCAGGCGTTGCGGGTGCTGACCGCCCGCATCCAGGAAAAGGACCGCGCCGAACGCGCGGCACGTGACGCAGCAGAACGCAAAGGGCTCATTGGCAGCGGCGACCGCAGCGATCGCATCCGCACCTACAACTTCCCTCAGGGGCGGCTGACCGACCACCGCATCAACCTGACGCTTTACAAGCTGCAGTTCGTCATGGAGGGCGATCTGGGCGAGGTGGTGGCGGCGCTGCGTGCCGAACGCGAAGCCGAACAACTGGCCGAGCTGGAGGTCGGCGCCACCCGGTGAGGTCCGGTGATGCCGCCGCAACGGGGCCAGGAGCCGATCCAAGGCCGTTTCGGACCCCGCTTCAAGCGTTTTTTGGCCACTTCCCAGCGTGCAACGGCCACGGACAGCTATGATTTCAGGAGTAATTCACAAACATTCCGGCGACTCCGCCCCCCGTTTCGCAGCGACCATGCCATGACCGCTTCGCCACCCACCTGCCTGGCCCAGGCGCTGGCCGATGCGCAGGCCGCGGGCCTGGACCGCCTGGACGCGCAGATGCTGCTGCTGCATGCGCTGGGGCGCGACCCGCACGACCGCGCCTGGCTCATGGCCCATGACACCGATGCGCTGGACACGCATCAGGCCGGGCGGATTGCGGCCCTGGTGCGACGCCGTGCCCGCGGCGAGCCGATGGCCTACCTGATCGGGTTCCGCGAGTTTCATGGCCTGAACCTCCGGGTGGATGCCCGGGTGCTGGACCCGCGCGCCGACACCGAAACCCTGGTGCAATGGGCGATCGACACCCTGGATGCGTTCCAGACCGTGCCCGACGGCGCGGGCGCCCGCCCGCTGCGCCTGATCGACCTCGGCACCGGCAGCGGCGCCATCGCGCTGGCCGTGAAACACACCCGACCGTTCACCGCGGTCACCGCGGTCGATGCCAGCGCCGACGCGCTGGCCGTGGCGAGCGCCAATGCGCAAGCCCTCGGCCTGGCCGTGCGGTTTC
>CAYNCH010000067.1:0-8195 GCA_964395815.1 uncultured Methyloversatilis sp. | reverse complement strand
CGATGGCTTGGTCGCACATGCCCGATCATGTTGAAAATATTCATGATAAGGTTGGTTACAAGTCGGCCCAATGCAACGGTATCTACTACAACCCCGCCGTAACTTACGCGCCTCCGCTGAAGGCTGATGGGACGTCGTATCCCGCAGCCGATTTCTACAATGCTCCCTACAACGGCTACAACTCAAGTTCGTCCAAGGTCAACCTTTCGACCAGTTTCAGAGCCTACGACGACACGAGCAGTTATGACGGTGGCGACGATACGGCCCAGGCGGCTTATTATTACACCTACAGCGGCACCCAGCCGGCGATGTCTTACGCCTACAGCGCCGGCTCCGTCGATACATCGACAAATTTCTACAAGGAATGCAATGGCGAGCTCAACACCAGCAAGTTCACGAAGGTAACGGTCGCGACATCGGAGCGACAGAATTTTGCCAACTGGTACAGTTACTATCGGATTCGTATCTATACCGCCAAGGCGGCATTGGGGCAAGCCCTCGACAGCCTGGCCGAACCCGAAAAATATCGGATCGGATTTACCACCCACAGCTACACGGGTACGGATACGGGCAATAATGAATTCCAGGACATCAAGGACTTTTGTGGGGGCGGCACCCCCTGCGCACAGCGGACCACGTTGTACGACAAGATTTACAAAGCATCTCCCACCGGCGGTACCCCCTTGCGGGCCGCTTTATCGAAGGTGGGTCGCATTTATTCAGGCAAGACAGGCAATGACCCGGTCCAATATTCCTGCCAGCAGAACTTCACGATTCTGACCACTGACGGATTCTGGAACGGAGATGATGGTTACAAAATCGATGGCAGCTCCGCAGTCGGCAACCAGGATGGTTCGGCAGCCAAGCCCATGTGGGATGGTCTATCCAGCTATACCGAAAAAATATACCGACGCTACAGCTACTCGACGACAACCAGCGGTTGCAGTGGCGGAAGAAAAAAATTGAGAACCCAGCAGCAGCGTCAGACGGTGACGATACCCATCGCGCCCGCTGGTACCACTACGGAATCTGCCTGGACGAATTACGGTTCCGCGACAACCGGTTCTTGTCAAACCAATCCGACTGTTCCGAGCCCCAATCCGAGCGACCCGCAATTGGTCAGCACAACCGACAAGGCCAGCGGAGGTACGTCCGATACCTTGTCGGATGTTGCAATGTATTACTACCAGACCGACTTGCGAACTGCGGATCTTGGCAACTGCACAGGTGCATCCGTAGGCGCTACGACATTCGACGTTTGTGAGAACAACGTACCCGGCGCGGGTAACGACAAAGCGACATATCAGCACATGACGACGTTCACACTCGGGCTTGGTGTCGATGGAACGCTTAAATATTGCGAGAACTATGACTCGGGAGGTTGTGCTGATTTCGAGGCGATCTCCCAAGGCACCAAGATCTGGCCCGATCCCAGCGATGATGAAAATCTGGAGCGGGTCGATGATCTCTGGCATGCGGCTGTGAATGGTCGCGGCAAGTATTTTTCAGCAAGCACTCCCGAGGGGATGGCCAGCGGCCTGCAGAAAGCACTTTCCGGCGTTTCGGTCAGAACGGCCTCTGCAGCGGCGGCAGCGACCTCCAACCTCGAGCCGGTAGCGGGTGACAACTATGCCTACGTGGCGATGTACACGACCGTCGACTGGGACGGTGATATCGAGGCGCGGGAGATCGATCTGGCAACCGGACAGGTTTCGGAAATTGCCATCTGGTCGGCAAAAGCCAAACTGAATACTCAGGTAACGTCGTCTTCCGATACGCGGACCATTTACTTCGCCTCCGGGACGACACTCAAAAGCTTCACTAGCACAAACCTGAGCACCTATATCGCGGCCAAGAATTTCAGTCCGGGGACGGATAATCCGAACGGTGCGCTGAGCCAGTATGCGTTGATGGATAGTACCGAGAAGGCGCAGGCAACTCAGGTGTCGATCATTGACTATCTGCGCGGCCAGAGTCAACATGAAGACCAAAGCGGTAACACCTATCGTCTCTATCGAGATCGCACACATGTGCTGGGCGATATTGTCAATGCTGCCCCGGTGTTTGTGCGCAAGCCACCCTTTGCTTATAACGACAACAATTACGCTACCTTTGCCACTACCACGGCGACCCGGCAGCCTGTGGTGTATGCCGGGGGCAATGACGGCATGCTCCACGCTTTCAATGGTGACACGGGGGATGAGCTTTGGTCATTCGTCCCGAGTGCGGTTATTCCCCAGCTCTACAAGCTGGCCGACAAGACCTACTCGACCAATCATCGTTTCTATGTTGATGGTCCCATAACCGTCGCGGATATATGTCCCGGATCATCTTGCAGTGCCAGCCAGTGGAAAACGATCCTTGTTGGTGGGCTGGGCAAAGGCGGGCGCAGTTTCTATGCGCTGGATGTGACCGACCCTACGAGCCCCTCGCTGATGTGGGAATTCACCGATACGAATCTGGGCTACAGTTTTGGCAATGCCATCGTGACCAAAATGAGCGGCCAGTGGGTAGTGATCGTCTCCTCCGGCTACAACAATACCTCACCCGGGGATGGCAAGGGACGGATATATGTCCTGAAGGCTTCGGATGGCAGCAAGTTGAAAGAGATTGTCACCGATGATACCTTGACAGACCCTGCCAAATCGGGCATTGCGAAAATCAGCAACTGGGTCGACAGCACGCTGTTCGACAACACCACGCAACATGTCTACGGTGGTGATCTGGACGGGAATGTCTGGCGCTTCGACATCGTGGCGGGTACGGTAATCAAGCTTACGTCATTGGGCAAAGTGGCTGGCGCGTCGACTCAACCGGTCACCACGAAGCCTGAACTGGCCGAAGTACAGATCAATGGCGTGCCGACACGGGTAATTCTGGTGGGTACCGGGAAGTATTTCGGAACCACCGACATCGCGACTACGGATCTGATGTCCTTGTATGCCATCAAGGATGACCTTGCCACGCCGCCTTATGGTGCTTTCCGGACGCACACGGGTGTAAAGGAGCAGGAGTTTTCAGGCGGCGTGGGCGTACGGTCCATCAATTACCAGCAAATGAGCTCCAGCGATATCGGCTGGTTTATGGATCTGGATGCAGAACTAGGTGAGCGAGTCAACGTAGACACCAAGTACCAGCTGGGTTGGTGGTCTGTGCCAGGCAATATCCCGGATCCCAACGTTTGTAATGTGGGCGGCCACAGCTGGCTGTACTTTATTGATCCATGGCCGCAATTGACCAGAACGGCAACGCCGCAAGAGACGGTTCAAGTCGGCAACGCTCTGGTCGTCGGTATCAATACCATCAAACTGCCTACCGGCAAGGTGGTGACGATCGTGACGACCTCCGATGCCAAGTATCCCAACGTTGGCAATCCGCCACCGCTCGGAACCCAAAATGTACGGCGTTTGTACTGGCGCGAACTGACCCAGTAATCGAATTGCAGAAAAGCTATAATGCGCGCCCTTGCTGCTGTAGCTCAGTCGGTAGAGCAACTGATTCGTAATCAGTAGGTCACCAGTTCGATTCCGGTCAGCAGCACCAGTAATACCAAGGCCCGTAGCGATGCGGGCCTTTTCAATTTCGGTTCGTCAGCGGAATCTGTGGGTCGAATGTCATAAGCAGGGCGAAAACGCTGATGGTCTTCATGGCTGGAAGCAAGAAACTGCTTCCAGCCATTCATCGAGCGTAATGAAGGAGCGCCGTCAAGGATTCGCTACGCCGGGCATAGCCCGTCCTTGACGGAATAGGCGCAGCGGGAGATCAAACAATCTGAAGATGTGTCGTGGGTTGACTTGCGAGGAAGCGGGCGAGCTTGCGGCATGTCGCGTCGAAGGAGGCTTGGACCTCTTCGAAATCATTGCCAGAGAGAAGCGGGCCGCCATCGTCATCGATCATCGAGGCGATCAGGCGAGGGATCGGTTTCTTGCGCCAACTGGGATTCTCTTGGATGGCGCGGATCAGTTCGCCACCCAGCCGCCAGAGATTGTCGCGATGCCGGTTGCGGGTCGTGCGCGACAGGCCGAGATCGAGCAGGTGCTGTAGGAATGGTGTAAAGCAGGCAACGAACTGTTCGCCGGAGGCGATGTCACGTTCCTCGTAGCGCCAGCTCCGTGGCCAGTCAGCCAGATCCGGCACGAACTCCGTCAACGTTGATACGCTGGCGACTTTGCTTTTCGATTGCTTGACCCGATGCAACTGATCACCCTTCTGAACCATTGCCAGCGCTTTCCTGGCTTCGTTTATGAACGGGCGCGACTCGTCGCCCAGACCATCGAAATTGACGTCCGCCCGCGCCGCGGCTCCAAACCGATCTGTTCCGGTTGCCAGCAGCGGGCCAGCACCTATGATCACCTGGGGCTGCGCCGTTTCGAGTTCGTCCCCCTGTGGGGCTTCATGGTGGTGCTACTGTACCGCATGCGTCGGGTGGCATGCCCGACGTGCGGCGTCAAGGTTGAGCAGATTCCCTGGGGCTGCGGCAAGCATCAGCTGACCACGGCTTACATGGTGTTCCTGGCGCACTGGGCGAAAAAGCTGTCCTGGCAGGAAACCGCGCGGTCCTTCCATACTTCGTGGGAGAAGGTCTGCCAGGCGGTCGAGTATGTCGTCACCTGGGGCTTGAGCCAGTAGTTTGCCTCAGCTTCGGCCGGCGGTATATAACCGATCGATTCGAGCAGCCTGTGGTGGTTGAACCATGTCACCCATTCCAGGGTTGCCAGTTCCAAGGATTCACGGGTTTTCCACGGGGCTCGCTTATAGACCAGTTCGGTCTTGTACAGGCCATTGATGGTTTCCGCCAGGGCGTTGTCGTAGCTATCCCCCTTACTGCCGACAGAGGGTTCAATGCCAGCCTCGGCGAGACGCTCGGTATAACGGATGGAAACATACTGTGAGCCTCTGTCGGAGTGATGAACGAGTGCCGCAGATCGTTCCGGTTGGCGGGCATACAAAGCTTGTTCCAGGGCGTCCAGCACAAAGTCCGTCTGCATGCTGCTGCTGATGCGCCAACCGACGATGCGCCGGGCGAACACGTCAATCACGAACGCCACATACAGCCAGCCTTGCCAAGTCGAGACATAGGTGAAATCTGACACCCAGAGCTGGTTCGGCCGGTCGGCCTTGAATTGCCGATTGACCCGGTCCAACGGACGCGCGGCGGAGTCATCTGGAATAGTGGTGCGCACCACCTTGCCACGCCGCACGCCATGCAGGCCCAACTGCCGCATGAGCCGCTCAACCGTACAACGCGCCACCGGCACACCTTCACGGTTCATCTGCCGCCAAACCTTGTCAGCACCATAAACCTGCAGGTTTGCCTGCCAGACACGCTCAATCTGCGGCATCAAGGTGGCATCACGCTGGACGCGCTTGCAGTGCAACCCAGGATTGCGTTGCCGCGCGGCATAGCGTCGATAGCCCGATGGGGCGATCTGCAGCACCTTGCAGATCGGCTCGACCCCATGGGTATTTCGATGCTTGTCGATAAACCCTCTCATCACTTGAGCCGGCGGTCGAGCTCCGCCTGGGCAAAAAACGCACTCGCGAGCTTCAATATCTCGTTAGCCTTGCGTAGTTCCTTGACCTCGCGTTCCAGCGCCTTGATGCGATCACGCTCTTCACTGGTGATGCCGTCGCGCATGCCGGCATCGATTTCATGCTTGCGTACCCATTCGTGAAGAGTCTGGGCTGCGCAACCGATCTTCGGTGCGTTCGATTCAATGGCCGCCCATAGGGACCGGTGCTCTTTGCGATGCTCCAGCACCATACGCACTGCACGCTCGCGGACTTCGGGGGAAAAACGATTCGATTTGTTCATGGCTCCATTCTCTCAAGTTCAGGAGCCTCCTCAAATCCCGGGGCGATTCAAATTTCGGACTTGACCAGATTTAGTGCGCTGTTGCGCAGCGATAGAGTGTCGTTGTGTCTCGAATCTGCTAAAGATCAGCAGTCAGACCGAGCAGACTTCTCTATGTTATTAATTGTACACGTATATGTAAAGAAGTCAATGGCTTAGCCATCATCGCATACTCTGCTGCAGAGGCTCGAAATGTCGCATCTGGCGCTTGCAATCGAAGCAAATAGCACCTAGTATTACTTCACGCTACTTAGGATTCCCACGATGGAAACGACACTGCTACGCCCCGTATCAATCAAGCTCGAACAAGGTGAGCATGACCGGCTCAAGTCGTTGGCAGACGTCCGCCATCGCAAACCGCACTTTCTGATGAAGGAAGCGATCAAGCAGTACCTGGATCGAGAAGAAGCCCGCGAGTCGTTCAAGCAAGAAGCCCTTGCCTCGTGGCAGGAGTATCAAGAGACGGGCCAACATCTGACGGGTCAGGAAGTGACGCAGTGGCTTGAGACCTGGGGAACCGATCAAGAGAAAGCGGTACCGGCTTGTCACGACTGATCGTTACGCCGGGAGCAGCGCGTGGGTTGGAGCGTTGCCGTCAGTTCCTTGCGCAGAAAAGTCCAGCAGCCACTCGCCGCGCTGCGCAGGCAATCATTCGACAGTTTGAAGTGCTAACGAACCAGCCAGGGATTGGGCGGCCGTTCGAGGACGAGCCCAGCTTGAGGGAGTTGATCGTCGATTTCGGCGATACGGGCTATGTGGCGCTCTACCGTTATGACCCGCCAACAGATACCGTCTTCATCTTGGCGTTCAGGCATCAGAAGGAAGCTGGGTACTGACTTTCCTATTCTCAGCGAAGTATTCCGCGGTCGGCATAGGCGTCTTCGCGGGAGAACTTGCCCGACCACAGGCCGACATGCTTCTCGAACACCGCGAAGGCATCTTTCTGCTTGCGCTTAGCGATCAGGAATTTGGCGAAGTCCAGCACCTCGTCAAGTTCGTGCTCTTTCATGGCTTTCATCAATTCGACAATACGTTCTGCGGCATCCATATTCCCACTTCCTTTATGCTGGTGTTGGTGGTTGCACGCCACCGGTCACTGCACCGGCAAATCAGAATCAGGATCAAAGACCGACTCTATATCGCGTGCAGAGTGGATAACACGAACGACATCGATGCCATCGGAAAGTGGTTCGTAGAAAATTACATAGCGCCCAAAAGGCTGGCTGCGCAAGTTGGGCGATAGCTCGTCGCGGGATCGTCCCATCAATGGCTGTGTTGCAAGGAGGCGTAGTTTGCTGTCGAGGCGATCAACCCAAGCATCCGCTTGGGTGACACTATCCTCGGCTATGAAGTCCCAGATGTCAGCGATATCTACGCCGGCAAGTGGCCGACGAACAACGCGCGGCATGCTATGGCTTAGTTGGACTTGAGTTGGATTGGCGTCTTGCGCGCCCCTCGTGTTTAACCTGTTCTGGATCCCAGTCGGTTGCTGGGCCGCTGTCCAAACCTGCACGAATGTCTTGACGCAACTGTTCCAGCTTCGCGGCACGCAAATTGTCTTGTTCATCCATCAGGCGCAACGCCTCGCGCACCACCTCACTGGCAGACGTGTAAAGACCTGACTCGACCTTTTGCCGCACCATACCTTCGAGATGCGGAGTGAGATTGATGTTCATGCCCACAGGAAGCTCCTTGAATTGAGGTGGCAACTACACAGTCGCATTGTATCAAGAAATGTCAATAATAGACAGAATATGACATCAATGCATGTGTGGATTCATCAGACTTTAGCGACTGCTTTTGCACTTGGCGATGGAGTATATGACATTGTAATGGCACAAATTTCGCACACTGAGGGCTAAAAAACCACATAAAGCAGCACAAACTGACAACACTCGCAAGGCGCTAACCCGCTGATATAATTGATACCAGTCGTTGCTGGTTATTTTCGGTGTTGGGCGAAGCGAGTTTCGTAATCAGTAGGTCGCCAGTTCGATTCCGGCCAGCAGCACCAGAAGAATTGAATTGCCAAAACTCCGGCTCCCAGTCTCTGGGGGCCGTTTTGGTTTATAAAGCCTTCGATTTCACTCACCCGAACGCGACGACCATGACCGCTCCCCTGCACGAATCCACCCTCAAAAGTTTGCCGCTGCTTGGTCGCGGCAAGGTACGCGACAACTACGCTGTTGGCGCTGACAAGATGCTGATCGTGACCAGTGATCGCCTGTCGGCCTTTGATGTGGTCCTGCCGGATCCGATTCCGGGCAAAGGCGAGGTGCTGATGGCCATGGCGAACTTCTGGTTCGCGAAGCTCGGCCACATCATTCCGACCCAGGTGACC
>CAYNCH010000066.1:0-8313 GCA_964395815.1 uncultured Methyloversatilis sp. | reverse complement strand
CGTTTTCGCGTGTAGCGTAGTAGAGTCCGAGTACCACGTCCTGGGACGGGACGATGATCGGGGAACCGTTCGCTGGCGACAAAACATTGTTCGAGGCAAGCATCAGAGTACGCGCCTCCATCTGCGCCTCCAGCGATAAGGGTACATGCACCGCCATCTGGTCGCCGTCGAAGTCGGCGTTGAATGCCGTACACACAAGCGGATGCAACTGGATCGCCTTGCCCTCAATCAATGTCGGCTCAAATGCCTGAATCCCTAAGCGGTGAAGGGTCGGTGCCCGGTTCAGCATCACCGGATGCTCTCGAATGACTTCTTCAAGAATATCCCAGACAACACCAGTTTCGGCTTCAACCTCCTTTTTAGCGGCCTTGATCGTACTGGCGATACCCATTTTCTCAAGTCGCTCAAAGATGAACGGCTTGAATAGCTCAAGGGCCATCTTTTTGGGCAGGCCACATTGGTGTAGCTTGAGTTGCGGTCCGACGACAATAACCGAACGGCCGGAATAGTCGACGCGTTTGCCCAGCAGATTCTGGCGAAAGCGGCCACCTTTACCCTTGATCATGTCGGCAAGCGACTTCAATGGGCGCTTATTGGCTCCGGTCATAGCCTTGCCACGACGGCCATTGTCCAGAAGTGAGTCGACCGCCTCCTGCAGCATGCGCTTTTCATTTCGTACAATGATATCCGGTGCCTTGAGTTCCAACAGGCGCTTGAGGCGATTATTCCGATTGATGACACGACGATAGAGGTCATTCAGGTCGGAAGTCGCGAAACGACCTCCATCAAGTGGGACCAAGGGACGCAGGTCCGGCGGTAGGACCGGCAACACTTCAAGAATCATCCATTCCGGCTTGATCCCCGACTGTTGGAACGCCTCAAGGACCTTCAGGCGCTTGGCGAACTTTTTGATCTTTGCTTCAGAACCAGTCGCTTCCAGATCATTACGTAACGTTTCAATCTCATGCGCCAAATCAAGCGTATGTAATAACTCGCGTACACCCTCCGCGCCCATGAGTGCTTTGAAGTCGTCACCGTACTCCTCAACCTTGGCGAGGTAATCATCCTCGGTCAGCAACTGTGCGCGAGCCAACGGCGTCATACCAGGGTCAACGACGACATAGGCTTCGAAATAGAGGACGCGCTCAATATCGCGCAAGGTCATATCAAGCACCATGCCAAGACGGCTCGGTAAGCTCTTCAAGAACCATATATGCGCAACCGGCGACGCCAGTTCGATATGACCCATCCGCTCACGACGCACTTTAGCCTGGGTTACCTCAACACCACACTTTTCGCAAATTACGCCACGATGCTTGAGGCGCTTGTACTTTCCACACAGACATTCGTAGTCTTTGACAGGCCCAAAGATCTTCGCGCAGAACAGGCCGTCGCGCTCTGGTTTAAAAGTACGGTAGTTAATAGTTTCCGGCTTCTTTACTTCGCCATATGACCAGGAACGGATTTTTTCAGGCGATGCAAGGCTAATCGTAATCGCATCGAATTCCTCTTCCTGCGTAACTTGCTTGAACAGATCGAGCAGAGCTTTCATTGTTTGGTTACTCCTGTCGCGGGTCGAGGGTTATCAGTAACGTTCGAGATCGATATCGATGGCAAGGGAACGGATCTCTTTCACCAGTACGTTAAAGGATTCCGGCATGCCAGCATCGATCTTGTGTTCGCCCTTGACGATATTTTCGTAGACTTTGGTTCGGCCGTTAACATCGTCGGACTTGACGGTCAGCATCTCCTGCAACGTATACGAAGCACCATACGCTTCGAGTGCCCAAACCTCCATCTCTCCAAAACGCTGGCCGCCGAACTGTGCCTTGCCGCCGAGAGGCTGTTGAGTAACAAGGCTGTAAGGGCCTGTCGACCGGGCATGCATCTTGTCATCAACCAAATGATGTAGCTTTAAAACATGCATGTAACCCACTGTTACCGGGCGCTCAAAAGCATCCCCCGTACGTCCGTCATATAGTGTCGCCTGCGTTTTTGTTGTCGTCAGATTAAGGCGCTTGGCCACTTCGGCAGGGAATGCCAAGTCGAGCATGGCCCGAATTTCCTCTTCCTTTGCTCCATCGAAAACATGCGTTGCAAATGGCACCCCACTTTTCAAGTTGGCCGCCAGTTCAAGAATCTCATCGTCTGTCAAAGAGCTTACGTCAGCACCACGGCCTGAAGAGTTGTAAATTTTGTCAAGCAACTTACGAAGCTCCGCAATAGCGGCCTGTTGCTGGAGCAACTCATTGATCTTCGCACCCAGACCCTTCGCCGCCCAGCCAAGGTGCGCTTCAAGAATCTGGCCGATATTCATCCGTGACGGAACACCGAGCGGGTTCAGAACTATGTCGACAGGGGTGCCATCCTCCATATACGGCATATCCTCGACTGGAACGATCTTGGATACAACACCCTTGTTACCATGACGACCAGCCATCTTATCGCCCGGCTGCAGGCGCCGCTTGACGGCCAGATAGACCTTTACCATCTTCTGAACACCCGGAGGTAATTCATCACCCTGCGTCAGCTTCTTTCTTTTGGCTTCGAATGCGACGTCAAAGTCTTTACGGGTCTGATCAATGCTATCCCGCAGGCTTTCAAGTTGCTGTTGAGCATCCTCGTCCGCGAGGCTGATGTCGAACCAATGGTAGTGCTCCAGACTCGCCAGATACTCCCTGCTAATTTTGGTTCCCTTGGCTAGTTTCTTTGGCCCTTTGTTGGCTAGCTTGCCGATCAGCATTCGCTCAATACGAGCAAATGTATCGCGCTCGACGATGCGCATTTGATCGGCCAAGTCCAACTTGTAGCTCTTTAGTTGCTCATCAATGATTGACTGGGCACGCTTGTCACGTTCGATGCCTTCACGCGTGAAGACCTGAACATCAATGACAGTCCCCGACATTCCCGAGGGAACCCTCAAACTGGTATCTTTGACATCCGAAGCCTTCTCTCCAAAGATGGCTCGTAGCAACTTTTCTTCGGGTGTGAGTTGTGTCTCGCCCTTGGGTGTTACCTTGCCTACCAGTACATCACCCGCCTCAACTTCAGCACCGATATACACGATTCCAGACTCATCCAGGCGTCCTAACTGAGCCTCACCAAGTGTCGCGATATCGCGGGTAATTTCCTCTGCACCCAGCTTGGTATCCCGTGCCACGACCGTTAGTTCCTCGATATGAATAGAGGTAAAGCGGTCTTCTGCCACAACGCGCTCAGAGATCAAGATAGAATCTTCAAAATTGTAGCCATTCCATGGCATGAACGCCACGCGCATATTCTGGCCAAGAGCAAGCTCGCCAAGGTCAGTGGAAGCGCCATCAGCAACAACATCGCCTTTGGCAATCAGATCGCCAACCTTCACAATCGGGCGCTGGTTGATGTTGGTGTTCTGGTTGGAGCGGGTATATTTAATCAAATTGTAAATATCGACACCAACCTCACCAGGAACCGTCTCATCGTCGTTAACACGAACGACAATACGGTTGGCATCAATATAGTCCACAATCCCTCCCCGCAGGGCCTGAACGGCAGTGCCGGAGTCGACGGCAACCGTTCGTTCGATGCCAGTTCCGACCAAGGCTTTTTCAGGGCGTAGGCATGGAACCGCCTGACGTTGCATGTTGGCACCCATCAGGGCTCGGTTTGCATCGTCGTGCTCAAGAAAAGGAATCAGCGACGCGGCCACAGATACTATCTGTCCCGGTGCGACATCCATGAATTGCACTTCCGGCGGTTCTTTCAACTCGAACTCACCTTTGAAGCGACAGGAAACTAACTCGTCTACCAAACGCCCCTTTTTGTCAAGTTGGGCATTGGCTTGGGCGATGACATACTTTCCCTCTTCGATAGCCGACAGGAAGATGATCTCATCAGTAACATGCCCATTCTCCACCTTGCGATAGGGTGTCTCAAGAAAACCATATTCGTTAGTACGTGCATACAGGGCCAGCGAATTGATCAGGCCGATGTTCGGACCTTCTGGCGTTTCAATCGGGCATACCCGCCCATAATGAGTCGGATGGACATCTCGAACCTCAAAACCAGCTCGCTCACGAGTCAGGCCTCCCGGACCCAAAGCCGAGACGCGGCGTTTGTGTGTAATCTCGGACAATGGATTGGTTTGATCCATGAACTGCGACAATTGGGATGAGCCAAAAAACTCCTTGATGGCGGCACTGATCGGCTTCGCATTAATTAAGTCGTGTGGCATCAGGTTGTCGCTCTCGGCTTGGTTAAGCCGCTCTTTCACGGCACGCTCCACGCGGACCAAACCTGCACGGAATTGGTTTTCAGCCAACTCACCGACCGACCGTACGCGCCGGTTTCCGAGGTGATCGATATCATCGACTTCGCCACGGCCGTTGCGCAGTTCAACCAGGATGCGAATGACATCGACTATGTCATCATTGGATAGCACGCCCGAGCCCGTTTCATCCCCACGACCGACGCGACGGTTGAATTTCATCCTTCCCACTGCGGAAAGGTCGTAGCGCTCCTCCGAATAGAAAAGACCGTGGAACAGCGACTCAACTGCATCCTCTGTTGGGGGTTCGCCCGGCCGCATCATGCGATAGATGGCAACCCGCGCCGCCCATTGATCAGCCGTCTCGTCCGACCGGAGTGTCTGGGAAATATAAGGTCCACGGTCAAGATCATTTATATAGAGCGTCTTGAGATCCTCGACACCGTTTTCGGAAAGCTTTACAAGAAGGCTATCCGTGATTTCATCATTGGCGTTGGCGAGAATCTCACCGGTATCCGCGGCAATCACGTTCTGCGATACGACTCGCCCGATCAGGAAGTCGTCTGGCACCGCAATCTTCTTGATGCCCGCGTCTGCAAGTTCGCGGATGTGCTTGCCGGTAATACGCTTGTCTTTGGCGACGATTACTTTGCCCGACTTGTCATGAATGTCGAACTTGGCAACTTCACCACGCAACCGCTCAGGGACTACCTCGTACTGGACACCTTTTTTGCTTATATGAAATGTATCTGTCTCGAAGAAAGTCGCCAGTATCTGCTCGGGCGTCATACCAATGGCCTTGAGCAGAATCGTAACGGGCATCTTCCGACGTCGATCAACGCGGAAGTAGAGCAGATCCTTCGGATCGAACTCGAAGTCCAGCCAAGAGCCGCGGTATGGAATGATCCGTGCAGAGAACAAAAGCTTGCCCGAACTGTGCGTTTTGCCCTTGTCATGCTCGAAGAAGACTCCAGGGGATCGGTGGAGCTGGGATACGATGACGCGTTCGGTACCATTGATGACAAACGATCCAGTCGTGGTCATGAGCGGAACCTCACCCATGTAGACCTCTTGCTCTTTCACTTCCTTGATCTTTTCACTACTGCTTTCACGATCAAGAATCACGAGGCGCACTTTGGCCCGCAGCGGTGAAGCAAAGGTCAGGCCACGTTGTTGGCATTCTTTTACATCAAATGCAGGCTCACCCAGTCGATACTCGACGAACTCGAGACGCGCCACACCCGAGTGAGCGACTATCGGGAAAATGGATGAAAATGCTGCCTGCAGTCCTTGATTTCTGCGGCTTGCCGGTGGTATGTCCACTTGAAGAAACTGCGTATAGGATTCCAGCTGTGTCGCCAGCAGGAATGGGACGTCCAGTACGTTCGCACGCTTTGAAAAGCTCTTGCGGATGCGTTTTTTCTCGGTGTACGAGTAGGCCATGTTCGCTCCGACAGTCAGGATTCAGGGATCAGCCATCCGCGCCTGCCACCAAGGCAAATTACGGCGAACTGCTGATCACTAAAACCTGAACCGTTCATATTCGTTTTAGAAAACTCTTCGAGACGACAATGCAGAAAGGCTGGCTGCCCGCGAAAGGCAGCCAGCCCCTGGCAGGTGGAGTCTTACTTGATCTCGACCTTGGCGCCAGCGTCTTCCAGTTGCTTCTTGAGCGCCTCGGCGTCGGCCTTCGGGATGCCTTCCTTGACGGGCTTCGGAGCGCCATCAACGAGGTCCTTGGCTTCCTTGAGACCCAAACCGGTGGCAGCACGGACGACCTTAATGACCTCAACCTTCTTCTCCCCTGCAGCGGCCAGAACGACAGTGAACTCGGTCTTCTCTTCAGCGGCGGGGGCGGCAGCACCAGCGGCCGGAGCAGCCACAGCAACGGCAGCGGCAGCGGCGGAAACGCCGAACTTCTCTTCCATTTCCATGATCAGCTCGGACAGCTCAAGAACAGTCATGCCAGCGATGGCATCAAGGATTTCAGCTTTGCTAACAGCCATGATTACAACTCCTGAATGAAAAATTGGATCGATGAAAAACGATTACGCGGTCTCTTTGGCATCGCGTACAGCCGCAAGCCCCCGAACAAACTTCGTCGGGACCTCGTTGAGCGTACGGACAAACTGGGTGATCGGTGCCTGCATGGTGCCGAGCAACTTGGACAACAACTCCTCGCGGCTGGGCATCGAAGCGAGGGCCTTGACACCATCTGCGTCCATGACGTAGTTGGGCATGGCACCCGCCTTGATGACGAGCTTCTGATTTGTCTTGCCAAAGTCGTTGAGCAGTTTGGCGGCCGCCACGGGATCCTTGGAAACCCCGTAAATCAACGGTCCGACACACTTCTCGGCAAGCCCCTCGAACGACGTGCCGGTGAGGGCACGACGCACCAGGGTGTTTTTCAACACGCGCAGGTAAACACCTTCCTTGCGAGCATTTGCCCGCAAGGTGGTGATCTGACCCACCTCGAGACCACGGTACTCGGCGACGATAATCGACTGGGCACCCGCCACTTCAGCAGATACCTCGGCGACGACCGCCTTCTTGTCGTCAAGATTGAGACCCACGGTCAACTCCTTTCAAGCTCCAACGCCGAAAAGTCGGCGCTGGCGATACGGCGACCTTCATTCAGGAATCGGAATTCCTGTCTTCGGGTGACGCCATCTGCGCAGGCTGCCGGAAACGCTGTTCTGTCTCCGATATTTAGGTTGTGCAACACCTGCGGTCTTTGACAACCCGCCACCCTCCAACCAGGCAAGGTGACGGCCCAAAGTTCTTACGATTGCTGCCCGGCGACCAAAGTAGCCTGATCGACACGCACACCGGCGCCCATCGTCGAGGACACCGAGACCTTTTTCAGGTACTGCCCTTTGGCGGCAGCCGGTTTGGCTTTGTTCAAGGCCTCGATCAGTGCCGACATGTTGGTCTGCAACTGATCCACCGAGAACGAAGCGCGACCAATCGTGCACATCACGATGCCGGCCTTGTCAGTCCGGTACTGGACCTGGCCGGCCTTGGCATTCTTGACCGCAGTGGTGACATCCATGGTCACAGTACCCACCTTCGGGTTCGGCATCAAGCCACGCGGGCCGAGGATCTGACCGAGTTGGCCAACCACCTTCATGGCATCCGGCGTGGCGATGCACATGTCGAAATCGATCGTGCCGCCTTTAACGCTGGCCGCCAGATCATCGAAACCAACCACATCCGCGCCCGCCGCCTTGGCTTCTTCGGCCTTGCCACCCTGGGCGAACACGGCCACGCGGACACTCTTGCCGGTACCCGCCGGCAGCACGACGGATCCGCGCACCACCTGATCGGATTTCTTGGCATCGACGCCCAGATTGACCGCTACGTCGATCGACTCATCGAACTTCGCAATGGCGTTTTCCTTGACCAGGCCAAGCGCCTCTGTCAACGGATAGTTCTTGCTGCGATCCACCTTGGCGCGCAGGGCGACGATACGCTTCGAATGCTTAGCCATGTCACAGGCCCTCCACGGTGATGCCCATGCTGCGGGCGCTGCCCGCGATGGTGCGAACCGCTGCGTCCATGTCAGCAGCGGTCAGGTCTTTCATCTTGGTCTTGGCGATTTCTTCAGCCTGGGCACGGGTGATCTTGCCGACCTTGTCGGTATGCGGCTTCGGCGAACCCTTCTGGATACCGGCGGCCTTCTTGATCAGGATGGTGGCCGGCGGCGTCTTCATGATGAACGTGAACGACTTGTCCGCGTAGGCGGTAATCACCACAGGGATCGGCAGGCCCGGCTCCAGACTCTGGGTCTGGGCGTTGAAAGCCTTGCAGAATTCCATGATGTTCAAACCGCGCTGACCGAGCGCGGGACCGATCGGGGGCGAGGGGTTGGCCTTGCCCGCCGGCACTTGCAGCTTGACGTAGCCGACAATCTTCTTTGCCATTGCAATAACTCCTGAGTGAGTGGTAACGCGCTTTGGATGGCTCTACTCGCGCTCCTCTTTGCTGCGGAACCGCCACAGCGCGGTGATTCATTACGCCTTCTCGACCTGTGCAAACTCTAATTCCACCGGTGTGGCCCTACCAAA
>CAYNCH010000065.1:0-8387 GCA_964395815.1 uncultured Methyloversatilis sp. | reverse complement strand
TCCCCACATTCACATGCGGCTTCGTACGCTCAAATTTGCCTTTTGCCATGATCGGTTACTCCAACTAGTCCGGTCGAGAAAAATAAGGTGGTGCCCATGGGCAGGATTGAACTGCCGACCTCTCCCTTACCAAGGGAGTGCTCTACCACTGAGCTACATGGGCGCACGAACAAAAAACTAACCAACAACCTATACGCCTAACCAAAAATACACCGCCCCGATTGGAGCGGGAGACGAGACTCGAACTCGCGACATCTTGCTTGGAAGGCAAGAGCTCTACCAACTGAGCTACTCCCGCTTTCGGTCCAACTAAACCCGCGCCGACGGACAAGCCGAAATCACACACGGCCCGATCAGCGAATCTCTGGTGGAGGGGGAAGGATTCGAACCTTCGAAGGCTGAGCCGGCAGATTTACAGTCTGCTCCCTTTGACCGCTCGGGAACCCCTCCAGCGAAACGCAGTATTTTGCACGAACGAAGTTAGGTTTGTCAATCCAAACCTCATTCTTTTTTGCTGGGGGCGCGACTCTGCGGGAAGTACTGAATCAGTATCCCGGGAAGTCCGTAGAATTTCCCCATGGAAAAACTTTACAGCTCTCTTCCGGATGATTTTATTGCAGCCTTATGTGCACGCTTCGGTGAGCGGATTACCTTGGCTGAGGCTGTGCGCCAACACCACGGCAAGGACGAATCATCTCTCGATGCACAGCCCCCGGATGCCGTCCTTTTCGCCAGAACCACTGAGGAAGTTGCATTTGCCGTAAGGTTGTGCCATGCGCACGGCATCCCCATCATCGCCTATGGCACCGGTACCTCTCTCGAAGGACAACTGCTCGCCGTCCAAGGTGGCCTTTGTATCGACCTGTCGCAAATGAATCAGGTGCTGACGATCCGACCGGAAGATCTGGATGCGAGCGTGCAAGCGGGGGTTACCCGCAAACAGCTCAATGCCGCATTACATGACACGGGCCTGTTCTTCCCCATCGACCCGGGAGCTGACGCCAGCCTCGGTGGTATGGCAGCCACACGCGCTTCCGGCACTAACGCGGTGCGCTACGGCACAATGCGTGAGGCTGTGCTGACGGCCACCGTGGTGCTTTCCGACGGCCGCATCATCAAGACCGGCACACGGGCCAAGAAGTCTGCAGCAGGCTACGACTTGACGCATCTATTCGTCGGTAGCGAAGGCACCCTCGGCATCATCACCGAACTGACTGTACGCCTGTACCCCCTGCCCGAGGCCATCGCCAGCGCGACCTGCGCCTTTCCCGACATCAAGGCTGCGGTCGATGCCGTGATACAGACCATCCAACTTGGCTTGCCGGTCGCGCGCATCGAGCTACTCGACACATTGACGGTGCATGCCATCAACCGCCACAGCAAGACCAACCTGCAAGAAGCACCAACACTGTTTTTCGAACTGCATGGCTCACCTGCAGGCGTCACCGAGCAGACGGAGATGCTCTCATCCATCACCACTGAACATGGTGGCGTAGGCTTCGAGTGGGCAGACAAACCAGAAGATCGCTCGCGCCTGTGGCAGGCGCGTCACGATGCCTACTACGCCTGTCTCGGCCTGCTGCCCGGTGCGCGTTCGATCACGACCGACGTCTGCGTTCCGATCTCGCGTCTGGCCGAATGCATTGCCGCCACACGCGCAGATCTTGAGGAAACCGGGCTTGTCGCTCCAGTTCTCGGCCATGTCGGCGATGGCAACTTTCACATGCTGCTGCTCGTCAAAACCGGAGATGGCACCACGCTGGACATGGCGAGAGGTTTCGCACAGCGGTTGGCAGAGCGCGCCATCGCCATGGACGGCACCTGCACAGGCGAACACGGCATCGGTCTGGGCAAACGGAAATACATGGCACTGGAACATGGCACAGATGCCCTTGACGTAATGCGCGCGGTCAAAGCCGCACTCGATCCGGGCAACATCATGAATCCGGGAAAAGTATTTCCCGACTGACCTTGGTGAACAAGGCAAAACCACTCGAAAGGCCAGGAAGGAGTCGCATGATCCTTTCCGACGCTTACCCGCTGCGAAAGGCCCTGCTGGCTCAGATGGGCGGACTGGCAGTAGTCATGGTACTCGTCATCGGGCTGAAGCGGCTTGCCCAGGTCGATCCGGCCGGAATTGCGATGGTGCTCGCCATGCTGCAAGGCGGCATTGCGGCCATGATCGCGCTGCGGCAGCGAGCGCCGTCGTGGTGGATGGTCATCCACCTTGGTTTCGTTCCCTTGCTGGTTCTTGTACAGGGGATGCCCATCGAGCCCGGCTGGTTCCTGGCGGGATTCATCCTGCTACTGCTGTTGTTCTGGCGCACCGACCGTACCCGCGTGCCGCTCTACCTCAGTAACCGGGTGACCTCAACCGCGGTGCTTGATCTGCTGCCTGCAAGCCCATGCCGCCTGATCGACCTTGGGTGCGGGGAAGGCGGTCTGTTAGCTAGGTTGGCAACTGCACGGCCGGATTGCGATTTTGTCGGCATCGAGCATGCGCCCTTGCCCTGGCTGCTGGCGAAATTGCGTGCCGCCACTCGGCCAAACCTGACCATCCGGCGAGGCGACTTCTGGCAGGTACCACTGGCCGGCTATGGCCTCGTTTATGCTTTTCTCTCTCCAGCGCCGATGGCCCGCCTGTGGGCCAAGGCAACCGAGGAGATGGCTCACGGGACGCTTCTCGTCAGCAACAGCTTTCCGGTACCGGACGCATCCCCGGAATTCGTCGTCGAACTGGATGACCGCCGGGAAACCCGGCTGTTCTGCTACCGGCGACTCCCTGATCGATAAAACCGGCGATTCCGCTGCATTTCCGCCCATAAGCCGGCGGCCAGATCGCCAATAATCATGCCTATCAGCACACGCGACGACGATGTGCAGGAGGCAACATGGCAGACATTATCTGTGTCATCGGCAACAAGGGCGGCACCGGCAAAACCACGCTTTCACACATGCTGTGCCAAGGACTGGGCCTGCTTGGCCAACGCTCGGTATGCGTACTCACGGACACCTATCGCGAACCGCTCGACCCGACCGACCGCCGTTACCTGATCGCCGACGCGCGTTCACGCGAAGCGCTGGGCAAAGTGACGGACAAGATTCGTTCCCTGCACGCCTGGCTGGGGGTCATCGATGGCGGCGGCAACCGGACCGAGATGGACCGTCGCCTGTATGGGCTCGCCGACCTCGTCCTGCTGCCCTTCCGCGACTCGCACGAGGATATCCGCACCGTTATTCGCGATCTTGAAATGTTGCCGCGCGCCTATGCGATTCCGACCCAGTGGCCGACCAACGCCTGGCAGCGCGAAACCGCAGAAAAGGCCGTCGCGGAATTGCTCGCACCCTTCCGCGACCGCATTCTCGATCCGGTTTTCAGCCTGTCCGCGAGCAAGCAGCTACTGCAAAAACACATCCCGGCGAGCCTGCCGACGCCACTGGCCAATGCCTGCCGAGCTGTCGCGCACCAAGTGATCGACCTGTTGCAGTTGCCGCTGGATGACAGCGCTCCGCTGCCCGGAATTGGCGTGCGGACAGCCAGTGCCAATGAGCCGCACGGCATGCCTCGCCCCTTGGCTGCCGCTGCCTGAGAAGAGAGGCTAGGCTTTCTTGCCTTGTGCGACCAGCAGGGCCTGCGAACGATTACCGACGCCGAGCGCCTTGAAGATCGCGGAAACGTGAATCTTCACCGTGCCTTCGGTGACATTCAGCAAATCACCGATTTCACGGTTGGTCTTGCCTTCGGCCAGCAGTTCGAGGACCCGGGCCTGGCTCTTGGTCAGGCCAAAACGTTCGGCCACGGTTCTGGCGCGCCGCCGGCGTCCGCTGAGCTCACGATACTCGGGCGGTAGCCAGATGTCGCCGGACAGCACTTCACGCAAGGCACCGAGCAGAGTGCCCGTCGGGCTGGCCTTCGAGACAAACCCTGCGGCGCCCTGGCGGATCGCTTTCATCACGGTATCGGCGTCATCCATCGCCGACAGGATCACCACCGGGATGTGTGGATGGCGCTTGCGGATCACGCCGAGAAAAGCCATGCCACCAGTACCCGGCAGCATCAGATCGAGCAGCAGAAGGTCGAAATCATCATTGGCCTCGAGAATGCGCGATGCCTCATCGGCATCCCGCGCCCCGAGGATTTCCGCCGGGCTGTCCTTCTCTTCCAGTGCCTTGAGTGCCAGCATCAGGCCCTCGCGCACCAGCGCATGATCTTCGATCACCAGAATCCGCACTTCTGCCTCCCCTCTTCGAGTCCGGCTATCATAATGGCTCACACCCATTTCTGTCGAGCGTAGCCATGACAAACGAAACCAGAAGCGATCCGATGGACTTCCTCAAGAACATGTGGGGCAACATGGGCTTTACTCTGCCCGGCATGGTGACCCCGACGCTCGATACCGACGAACTGAGCAAACGCATCGCCGATCTCAAGGCTGTCGAAGGTTGGATGAAATCCAATCTCAGCCTGTTGCAGATGAGTATCCAGGCCCTTGAAATGCAGCGTTCAACCTTGGCTGCATTTCAGCAGATGAGCCAGGCTGCCAAGGGAGAACCTGTCAGCAAGCCCGCGTCCAACCCCTTCCTCAACCCGGCCAACTGGCCGATGCCGTGGAACATGATGAGCGGCATGGAGGCGGCGGTACCGGCTGCCAGCGAACCCCGCCAGCCCCCCGAAACCACCGAGCCACCCCAGTCAGCCGGCAAGAAAAGCAAGCCAAAGGGGTAAGGTCGCCATCCCGAGCAGGGTGCTGGCCGATATCAGCCAGGCAACGCGCGACCCATCGCCGCCCATGCGCTGGGCAAGAATGTAGGCAGATGAAGCCGTCGGCAAGGCGGCGAATACCATGGCGACATCGAAATGTATGCCGCCCAGACCGATGGTCCGCGCCACCGCGAGGGCGATCAGCGGCATCGCCAGCAACTTCACCGTCAAGAACCAGGCGGCCGCGCCGCGGCCACCGGGACCGAGCGCGCCGCGCAGTTTGAGGGCCGCGCCGACCGCCAGCAGACCGAGCGCAATCGCCGCCTCGGCCAGCCGGCCGAGAAACTGGCCGACTGGTGCCGGCACGCCGAAACCGGCCAGATTCCACAGCAAGGCGGCCAGTGTCGCCAGGAACAACGGATTCTTCGCCAGTTCGCGCCACACCGAAGTGCTGCCATGGCGGGCCAGCATCCACACCGCCGCAATATTGGCGAAGGGCACCATGCCGCCGGCCAGCAGGCCCATCGCCGCGATACCGGCCGCACCGTGCAACTTGGCAGCGACCGCAAGACCGATGTAAGAGTTGAAACGAAAGGCGCACTGGAACTGCGAGGCGAAGGAAAGCGGCGTGATCCTCATGAACGGCCGCGCAACGAGGGCCAGCAGCATCGCCCCCGCCATGGCCGCCGCACCGGTCCCGATCAGCGGTACCGCGGCAAAGGATAGCGGAGTCTTGGTGATCGCATTGAACAACAAGGCCGGGAAGAGGACGAAATACACTAGCTTCTCCAGGCCGGCCCAGAAATGGTCGCCCAGCGTCATCCAGCGGCGCAAGGCATAGCCGAGCAGGATCAGCGCAAAATCGGGAAAGAGCGCAAGCGCGGTATTCACGTACTCAAATCACTCCGGCGGCGCGCAAGCCTTCGATTTGTGCATCCGGGTAACCGGCCGCGCGCAGGATCGCCGTCCCGTCAGCGCCGACTTTTGGTGCGGGCGCACGTACGCCGAAATCCAGCCCGCTCATCTTGAGCGGGGGGGCGAACTGCCCGAGCCCATCGATGGTGGGCAACATGCCACGTGCGGCAAGCTGCGGGTGGGCCATGGCCTCTTCGAACGTCAGCACCGGCGTCACACCGCAATCCACCCCGTCGAAAAACCGGGTCCAATGGGCGAGTGGCCGGCCGGCGAAGATCGCTGCAAGTTCGGCACGCGTTCGTTCGCCCTCGGCACCGCGCACGAGGCCGAACGGCTTGAGATCGGGACGTTCGATCGCGTCGCAGAACACGTGCCAGAACTTCGTTTCCAGCGCGCCGACGGCCATCCAGCGCCCATCTTGGGTGCGATAGAGGCCATAGGCAGGTAGGCCGCCATTCAGGTCGTCGGTACCGCGCGGCTGCGTCGCACCGCGGGCCAGGACCGACAGCAAGCCGGTGTAGGCATGCGCGAAGGTCGCATCGGTCATCGAGACATCGACATAACGGCCCAGCCCCGTCGCCCTCGCGCCGATCACTGCGGCGAGGATGCCCATGACAGCCGTCAGCGCGCCACCGAGCAGATCGCCGATCTGCAGATTCGGAATCGCTGGCGGGCCATCTGCGGTACCGATCTGGTCGAGCACGCCGGCGGTCGCGATGTAGTTGAGATCGTGGCCGGCACGGTCGCGCCAGGGACCGTCCTGGCCGTAACCGGTGATGGCGCAATAGACGACTTGCGGATTGATCGCCCTGACCGCCGCGTAGCCGACCCCGAGTTTGTCGACCACGCCGGGACGGAAACTCTCGACGATCACATCGGCATCCTGCGCCAGACGCAGGAACACCTCGACACCCGCCTTCTGCTTGAGATCGAGCCGCAGGCTGCGCTTGTTCCGGTTCACAACGCGAAAGAAAAAACTGTCCTCGCCCGGGGCCGCGCCCAGACCCATTGATCGCGAGTAATCGCCCGCACCGGTGTCTTCGATCTTCAGGACGTCCGCCCCCAGATCGGCCAGATGAAGGGTACAGACCGGTCCCGGCAACAGGCGGGTGAGATCGAGTATTTTCAGACCGGCGAGGGGGCCGGCCGTGGCGTCGAGAGCAGCAGAGGTTGACATGGAATTGTCCGCATACGCTTCCTTCGCATGCGGAAGCACGGCGGTATTTTCAGGGCAAGGACGGTCAAGTGCAAATCTGCAACCCTGCCAAAGCAGGTCCGCAGCATCGGTGCCGTCTCGCCAGCACCGACTTTCTCCTTCAGTCGTATTTCCGTTCGTCGCTGATCACTTTGCCATCGTTGGGCAGGGTTCCGGGAGCGACCAGCACGACCGTCCCGCGCAGCTTCGTCAGTTCGCGCAGCGACTCGGCTATGGCCGCTTCCAGACCGACGACCGCGGTTTCACATTGCAGCGTCATTGCATCATTGCTGTCAGGATTGGTGACCACGAGCCGCACCCGGGCAATCTCGGTATGGCGTTTGCGCACGGCTTCGATCTGCTCGGGGTGGACGAACATGCCCTTGATCTTGGTGGTCTGATCGGCACGTCCCAGCCAGCCACGGATGCGCACGTTGGTACGACCGCAAGGCGAGATGCCCGGCAGGACAGCCGAGAGATCGCCAGTGCCGAAGCGGATCAGTGGATAGGTGCGGTTGAAGGTCGTGACCACAACCTCGCCGACCTCACCCGGAGGAAGCGGATCACCCGTACCGGGACGGACAATTTCGAGAATCACCTCTTCATCGACCACCAGTCCCTCGCGCGCCGATGTTTCGTATGCGATGACGCCGAGATCGGCCGTCGCGTAAGCTTGGTAGCCGACAATGCCTCGCGCGGCAAAGGCCTCGCGCACCGGGGGCAGGAAGGCTTCGCCGGAAACGAGTGCCTTGGTTAGCGACGGAATTTTCAGGCCGAGTTCGTCGGCCTTGTCGAGCAGAATGCGCAGGAAGGACGGCGTGCCGACGTAGGCGTGGGGCTGCAGGTCGGCCATTGCCTGCACCTGCTGCTCGGTCTGGCCGACACCGCCGGGGAAAACGGTGCAACCGAGAGCCTGGGCGCCGGCTTCGAGGATCCAGGCCCCCGGCGTCATGTGGTAGGAAAAACTGTTATGCACGAGATCGCCCGCCCGCACCCCGGCGGCGAACAGGGCGCGTGCCGTACGCCAATAGTCGGCCTCGCGGCCTTCGGGCTCGTAGATCGGCCCGGGCGATGAGAAGACGCGGCCCATCTGTCCCCAGCGCGCCGCCACCAAGCCGCCGAAAGGACGGTGCTGCTTCTGCAGTTCGATCAATTCATGCTTGCGCACCACCGGCAGCCGCGCCAGGGCTTCGCGTGAGGTGATCGCAGCGGCATCGACATCGCGCAGACGCTCGGCAAACCAGGGCGCATTGGCCTGGGCATGGGCGATCTGTGCCGGCAGCCGCGCCATGAGGTCACGCTCGCGCACGGCCGGGTCGCGTGTTTCCAAAGCATCGAAATGCAGCATATCGAAATGTTCGCCCATGATCCTCAGGCCAGCCAGCGCTTGCGGCGGCGATAGTGCTTGACGTCGCGGAAGCTCTTGCGTCCGGCACTCGACAGGCCGAGGTAGAACTCCTTGACGTCCTCGTTGTTGCGCAGGTCATCGGCCTGGCCTTCCATCACCACACGGCCGTTTTCGAGGATGTAGCCGAAGTCGGCATAACGCAGCGCGACCATGGTGTTCTGCTCGGC
>CAYNCH010000064.1:0-8403 GCA_964395815.1 uncultured Methyloversatilis sp. | reverse complement strand
ACCGCCGTCGAGGCGAAGGATGACGGCCTCTGGGTCAGCTTCGAGGGAGAGAAGGCACCCGCCGAATCACAACGCTACGACCTGATCCTGCAAGCCGCCGGCCGCCGCCCGAACGGCCACAAGATCGGCGCCGACAAGGCGGGCGTGCAGGTGAATGAGCGTGGCTTTATCCCGGTCGACAGCCAAATGCGCACCAACGTGCCGCACATTTATGCGATTGGAGATGTCGTCGGTAATCCGATGCTGGCGCACAAGGCCGTGCATGAGGCCCACGTCGCAGCGGAAGCCGCCGCCGGCCAGAAGGCGCATTTCGACGCGCGCGTGATTCCCGGCGTCGCCTACACTCATCCGGAAGTCGCCTGGGTCGGCCTCGGCGAGGACGACGCAAAGCAAGCTGGCCGCCCGGTCGAGGTCGCCAAGTTTCCCTGGGCCGCTTCGGGTCGCGCCATCGCCAACGGCGCCGACTACGGGTTCACCAAACTGGTGTTCGACAAGGACACGCACCGCATCGTCGGCGGCACCATCGTTGGCCCGGGTGCCGGCGACATGATCGGCGAAATCTGCCTGGCCATCGAGATGGGCGCCGACGCCATCGACATCGGCAAGACCATCCACCCGCACCCGACGCTGGGTGAATCCATCGGCATGGCGGCGGAAGTGGCGCACGGCAGTTGTACCGACCTGCCGCCGCTGCGCAAGCGCTGAGAATATCTGCGGGTGCCCCGAGTCACCCGCAGAAAGTCGGCGTAGGCGGGACGGCAACACCGGCAGGGGCCGTCATCAACCCGCCGTCGGCTTGACATGCAAGGTCAGCCGCAGCCCTTCGGTAGATTCGATTCTCACCAGTTGCTTGAGTATGGTTTCGTTAAGCGCCTGGCCGCGGCCGAGTGACACCTAACCTGTGCGTGGCATCAGCCCATTGGTTTGCCAGCGCGCTGTGAGTACATCAGCCGGTTCGGGTTTCCCGAACAGGTAGCCCTGTAACAGGTTGCAGGCGTGGCTTGAGAGGAAGTCACGCTGCGCCTCGGTTTCAACCCCTTCGGCTACCACGCGCAGGCCAAGATTTTTTGCCAATGCAATTGTTGCGGAACTGATTGCGGCATCATTCTCGTCAGTTTCGATGTCGCGTACGAAAGCTCGATCCAGCTTCAGGGTATGAATCGGCAGCATCTTCAGGTAAGCGAGCGACGAATAGCCCGTGCCGAAGTCGTCGATAGCAAGTTCGACGCCGCTGTCGCGCAAATCGCGCAACTGGCCGATGGCGCGCTCGGGATCCTCCATCGCTACGGACTCGGTAATTTCCAGTTCCAGCTGCCCCGGTGCCAGACCAAAGCGTGCAATGACACTTTTGACCTGGCTTGCCAGATCCTGCGAGCGCAGCTGGTGGGCCGACAGATTCACTGCAACATGCTTCAGGTCGAAACCGGCACGTCGCCATTCCGCCATCTGCCGACACGCCTCCTCAAGCACCCATCTGCCGATTGCCTCGATGACGCCTGTTTCCTCGGCGATCGGAATGAACTTGAGCGGCGGAATCAGACCGTGTACAGAGTGACGCCATCTGATCAGGGCCTCGACACCGTGGACCAGGCCGTTGCTGGCGCATATCTGCGGCTGGTAGTGAAGTTCGAACTCGCATTTCTTCAAGGCAGTGCGAAGGTCATGCTCGATTTCGAGACGTTCAGTGGCGGCGGCCGTCATCGCCGGGCTGAAGAACTGGAAGTTATTGCGCCCCTTGTGTTTGGCGTGATACATCGCTGTATCAGCGTTTTTCATCAGCACATCGGCATCCTCGCCGTTATCCGGAAAAAGGCTGATGCCCACGCTGGGTGTGGTGTGCAATGGCTTACCCTCGATTTCGCAAGGTATTTCCAGGGCTGCGATGATTTTCTTGGCGACGTGGGCAGCATCCATGTCGCTTGCCAGACTGGTGAGGGCGACGACAAACTCGTCGCCGCCGAGCCGTGCCACGATGTCGCTTTGACGCACGCATGCGCGCAGCCGGTTGGCTACTTCGACGAGCAGCAGGTCGCCGACATGGTGCCCCAGCGTATCGTTGATGACCTTGAAGCGATCGAGATCGATGAGGATGATCGCTATCTGTCGGTTTTCGCGACGCGCCGCAAGCAGCGATTGCGCAAGTCGATTTTCCAGACTGTAACGGTTGAAAAGCCCGGTCAGTGAGTCATGATGGGCAAGATGGGCGATGCGTGCTGCGGCGGCCTTGCGTTCGCTGATGTCGGTATAGCTGGCGATGTAGTTGGTCAGACTCCCCCGGGCATCGTATATCGCCGTTATGGCCGCCCATTTCGGATAGACGGTTCCATCCTTGCGGAGATCCCAAAGCTCGCCCTGCCAGAACCCCGATTCCCTGTCCAGCAATGCCGCCCACATCAGCTGGTAGGTTTCAGGAGGAGTCTTGCCCGCGGAAAGGACGCGCGGATTCTTGCCGATCAACTCCTCTCTCGAATAGCCGGTATCCAGTTCGAGCGCCTGATTGACGGTGATGATGCGATTTTCCCGGTCGGAAATCATGATTGCTTCGTCGCTATGCTCGAAGACCTTGGCATAAAGACGAAGCTTCTCTTCGGCGTTATGGCTCAATGTCATGTCACGCAGTGTTTCGACAACGGCGACAAGTTTCCCGGTCTCGTCGTAAATCGGACAGGCGTCGATTTCGAGATACAACTCATTGCCCCGCAAGGGCATCATGCACCAGTTCAGTGTATGTACGCCCTGAGCCAGATCGCGCGACCGGCGATGGATCGGATAGTACTGACTGATTTCCTCAAGGCGGCCTTCATACAACAGGTCAGCCAGGCAGGGACGCCGGAAACTGTAGAAGGCCCGCCAGTGATCGCAGGTGCCGATTACCCTGTCGGCGGGCATGCCGGTCAGTATTTCGCAGGCGGTGTTCCAGATGATGACATCTCCCCCGGCACCGAGAACGAAGGTCGGTACCACAAGCTGCTGGACGACTGCGGCAGTAAAGATCAGGTCGTGCTTATTTGTCATCTTGCGCTGCCCGCCCTTGTTCATTGCCACCGTTGTTTGCGAACATGCCCGACCTGACCATTTACTGTAGTCCGGATGATTGCACTCGATACGGGTTTCCATGTCGCAATATCTCCGTAATGAACCAGTTGCCTGATCGCCTGACCACAGGCGGGGGTGTTCATCATCATGAGTAACTTTAATTGCCGGGGCAGCCTTCGTCTTCACCCAGTGGGGTGATGCCTTTGTTTTAAAAGTTACTTATCATTCATGTGGTTGCGAAATACGTTGGGGATGGATCTGTGATGATTACGCCTACCGGCCATGCCGAAATCGACCAGCAGCATGAGCTGCTTGAGAATACAGTCGAAAAATTGGCAGGCTTTTGTTCTGAAGCCGAACGCCAGCCGGATATCGCTTGTGTCGAATGCAATGCGATCAAGCAGAAACACTGTCGATCGGTATTGGCATCGATAGCTGGCGAACTTGGGGCATTCCTCGCGGGGCATAATGCCTATGAAGAGAAGATGATGGAGTTGCTGCCTTCGACGCCAAGCTGCCAATCCCACGTCAAAGCACACAAGGCGGCACATGAGGGTATTGCGAGGCAGTTGAGGAAGCTCAGTTTGCAGGTCGCCGACGATTGCAGTCCGCGCGAGCTCGGCATCCTGATTATGCAAGTGGTGGGCGACTGGCTCGGCAATCACAGCGATCATTTCGATACCCGCCTGGTCAATCTCGGCGGCCTGAGTTCACCGAAGATCGATTTCGATCGCGAGTTGGTGACGATGCTTGATCGGCATGTATTTCCGAACCGTCCGACCAGATCGAAAGGTCATCCGGGCACAACGGCAGCCATGCGGAACAAGAAGCTCGAGGTCCGCGGGCGATTCGAGTCCCTTTCACCGACACAGCGTGCAGTCTTCTGGCGGGTGGTCAGCGGCAAGACGAATCGCGAAATTGCCGACGAACTGCAAGTCTCGGTCAACACGATCAAGACACATCGGGCAGCCGTATTTCAGAAGATGGAAGTGACAACGGCGATGGAGCTGGTCAAGAAAACCGATGTTTTGCGCTGATTGTTCGATGCCGCTTGCCCTGGATACCTGCGGCTGAACGTCTGAGAGCTTCAGTCTCTAGGGGGGCGCCGACTTGTCCGAAAAGTCGGCGCCGACGGGACGGCGTTATACTGCCCGGCAGACAACAAAGCCCGGCCCGACCGGGCGTCTTTTTTGCGAGGAGACAGCATGGCAACGCAGGACGAACTCAAGCAGGCGGTCGCCCAGGCGGCGGCCGATTATGTGGCGCGAAAGGTGCCGGCCGGCAGCATCGTCGGCGTCGGCACCGGCTCGACGGCGAATTTCTTCATCGATGCGCTGGCGCAGATCAAGGATCACGTCGCGGCGACGGTTGCCAGTTCCGAGGCGACGAAGAAGCGCCTTGAAGGTCATGGCATCAAGGTGCTCGATCTCAACGACGTGAGCGCAATGCCGGTGTATGTGGACGGTGCCGACGAGATCACCGCCCGGCTGGAGATGGTGAAGGGCGGCGGCGGTGCGCTGACGCGCGAAAAGATCGTCGCGGCGGTGGCCGGTACTTTCGTCTGCGTGTGCGACGAATCGAAGCTGGTCGGCACGCTCGGCAAGTTCCCGCTGCCTGTCGAGGTGATCCCGATGGCGCGCGAATACGTGGCGCGGGAGATCGTCAAGCTCGGCGGTCAGCCGAAGCTGCGCGCCGGCTTCGTCACCGACAACGGCAACGTGATTCTCGACGTGCATGGCTGGCAAATCGCCGATCCGGCCGCGCTGGAGACTGCGCTCAACGGCATCGTCGGCGTGGTGACCAACGGTCTGTTCGCCCGCCGCGGCGCCGATGTGCTGCTGCTGGCGACGGCGGAAGGCGTGCGCCAGATGGTGCGCTGAATCCCGGTTGAAATATTTCTGTCATCGAACTTACCTAGACTGCGAGGCCGATCCAAAATGAATTCAGGAGGCAGGCGCATGACCGAGCACACTCTCAAGCAGTTCGATGTCGAACTGGATCAGATCCGCAGCAAGGTGCTGCAACTGGGCGGGCTGGTCGAGCGGCAGATCGTCAGGGCAATGGAGGCGCTGGCCGAAGGTGACCTGATTCTGTGCGAACAGGTGATCAATGCCGATCATGACGTCAATCGCCTCGAAGTCGAGCTCGACGAAGCCTGCGTACATATCATCGCGCGGCGCCAGCCCGCGGCGATCGACCTGCGCATGATCATGACGGTCATCAAGACCATTACCGATCTCGAGCGCATCGGCGACGAGGCCAAGAAGATTGCCAAGCAGGCCCGCGCGCTGCACTCCGCCGATACCGCGTTCGTGCCCAAGCTGGAGCTGCGTCATGCGGCCGAGATCGTGGTGGATATGCTGCGCCAGTCGCTCGATGCGTTTGCCCGCACCGATTGCTCGACGGCGACGGATGTTGTGCGGCGCGACAAGGCGGTCGATGCCGAATTCAAGGCGGCGATGCGTCAGCTCATCACTTTCATGATCGAGGACCCGCGCACCATTTCGCGTGCCCTCGAGTTGCTGTTCATCGCCAAGTCGATCGAACGCATCGGCGACCATGCCAAGAACGTCGCCGAATACGTGGTGTACATGGAAAAAGGTCGCGATGTGCGCCATCTCGGCCTCGAAGGCATGGAGCGCGAGATCAGCAGAAGTTGAGGTTTGAAAAGTAATCCCCAATAAAGAAGCCGCCCGCGGGCGGCTTCTTTATTGGGGCGGGCCGTGTCAGCCGCGCGGCGGTACGTAGCCGGAAACGCGGTCGGCTCCGGCGCCGAAGAAATGCTTCTCCACCTGCTCGGCCAGGTATTTCCGGTGTGACGGATCGGCGAGGTTCAGGCGATTTTCGTTGATGAGCATGGTCTGCATGCGGATCCACTGCTGCCAGGCTTCCTTCGAAACATTCTCGAAGATGCGCTTGCCGAGATCGCCGGGCATGGGGGGGAAGTCGAGGCCATCCGCCTCGCGACCGAGCTTGATGCAATTGACCGTTCTAGCCATGGGGAAAATCCTTTCTTTCCAAAAAATGGATTCTACAGATTCTTGACCAGCACCTTGGAGCGCCGCTGGTAGTTGTAGAGCTCGCGGCGCGACTTGGGCAAGGCTTCGAGGCCGGCCTCGCTGAAGCCGCGCTCGACGAACCAGTGCGCGGTGCGCGTGGTGAGCACGCACAGTCGCTTGATCTTCTGCGCCTTCGCCCGTGTTTCCAGATGGCGTCGCAGCTGGTCGCCATAGCCGGCACGCCGGTATTCGGGCATGACGGCGAGACAGGCGAGCTCGGCGGCGGCCGGCTCGCCGCGTACGCGCGGCAGCGGGTAGAGCGCGGCGCAGCCGACCACCACGCCGTCGTGGTCGAGCAGCGAGAAGCGGTCGATTTCCATCTCCAGCCGTTCGCGGCTGCGCTTGACGAGGGTGCCGTCGGCTTCGAGGGGGGCGATCAGGTTCAGCACCGCGCCGACCTCCTCGGGGGTCGCCTCCCGCAGACGGGCCAGCGGTGCGCGCGTCATGACGGTGCCGACGCCGTCGCGGGTGAATAATTCCATCAGCATCGCACCGTCGCGGGCGCGATCGAGGAAATGCACGCGGCCGACGCCGTTGCGGCAGGCGCGCATGGCGCCGGACAGGACGCGGGCGACCTCCGGGCTCTGTTTCACGTTCGCAGCGACGAGCTGTTCGGCTTCTTCGGCGGTGAGGGCATCGATAGCGTGGCCCTTCTTGTCGACCAATCCACCCGAGTCGCACAGGAAGATCAGCTTGTCGGCCTTGATGGCGGTGGCGACCGCCTCGGCGACTTCCTCCCAGGCGAGATTGAAGATCTCGCCCGAGGGCGAAGCGGCGATCGGCGTGATCAGGACGACGTTTTCCTGCGCGAGGTCGGCGCGGATCTCCTCGGCCTCGACCTTGCGCACCGCGCCGGTGAACTGGAAATCCACACCGTCCTCGACGCCGACCGGCTTGGCCGAGACGAAGTTGCCGCCGGTCACGCGCAGGAAAGCGCCGGCCAGTGGCGTGTTGGGCAGTCCCTGCGAGAGCAGCGCCTCGATGTCGATGCGTGTGACGCCCATCGCCCGCTTCACGCATTCGAGGGCGGCCGCGTCGGTGACGCGCAGGCCGTTGTGAAAGCGCGGCTCCAGTCCGCGGCCCTGCATTTCCGCGTCGATCTGCGGCCGGGCGCCATGCACGAGCACGAGCTGGATGCCCATGCTGTCGAGCAGGGCGATGTCATGGATCAGTGCCTGGGCGACGCCCGCGGTCAGCACCTCACCGCCGAAGGCGATGACGAAGGCACGGCCGCGGAAGGCGTGGATGTAGGGCGCGGCCTGGCGCACCCAGGCGACCAGCCGCGCATCGGTCAGCGCGTCGTCGGACGTTTCGCTCATTGCTTGCCTTTCTTCTTCTTGCCGGATTTCGTTGATTTGGCGGACCGGGCGGGCAGGGTGGTCGGCACCGTCGCGTCGAGGGCCGCCTCGATGCGCTCGCAGAGGTGGCGCAGCACCTTGACGCGCGCGTAGTTCTTGTCGTTGGCCTCGACCAGCGTCCAGGGTGCGACGCCCGTGCTGGTGCGGTCGACCATGTCGCAGACGGCGCGGTGGTAGGCATCCCATTTTTCGCGATTGCGCCAGTCCTCGTCGGTGATCTTGAACTGCTTGAACTCGATCTTCTCGCGCTCCTTGAAGCGGCGCAGCTGCTCGTCCTTGCTGACCTGCAGCCAGAACTTGATGACGATGGCCCCGGCCTGCGACAGCTCGTGCTCGAAATCGTTGATCTCGCTGTAGGCGCGCAGCCAGTCGGCCTCGGCGCAGAAACCCTCGACACGTTCGACCAGCACGCGGCCGTACCAGGAGCGGTCGAAGATGGTGAAGCGACCGATCTGCGGAACATGGCGCCAGAAGCGCCACATGTAGGGCTGGGCGCGCTCCTCTTCGGTCGGCGCGGCGATCGGCACGATCTGGTAGTCGCGTGCGTCCATCGCGGCCGTGACGCGACGGACGGCGCCGCCCTTGCCGGCGGCATCCGAGCCTTCGAAGACGCAGATCACGGAGTGCTGCTTGAAGCGCGGGTCGCGCACCAGTTCCGACAGCCGGCCCTGCCACTTGGCGAGCTGGTCCTCGTACTGCTTTTTCGACAATTTGAGCGCCAGGTCGAGCTCGGAAATGACGTCCCGGCCGTCGATGTTCGGCTGCACCGGCGGCGCTACCGGCGTGGCCTGCTTGTCCACATCGTTGAGACGGTCGCGGATCGAATCGAGGATGATCTTGCCGGCCGTCAGCGAGCGGTAGCGGTCGTCCTCGCCCTCGATGATGATCCAGGGGGCCCACGGCGTATTGGTCAGGCGCAGCACGTGGCCGACGACCTCCTGCAGCTTGTC
>CAYNCH010000063.1:0-8446 GCA_964395815.1 uncultured Methyloversatilis sp. | reverse complement strand
GGCTCGAGCGCGTCGCGCCACTGCCGTTCGAAGACATCACCCGAGAAGCCCTTGTCGCCGAGGTTCGGATCGACGAATTTGCCGGCATAGGTAAAGATGATCATGCGCGCGGCGATGACCGCCTTGGCCAGCCGCTGGGCCGTTACTTGCGCCTCCGCTTGCGGCACTTTCTCGATGAAAAAGGATTCGGCAAAGCCGCCCTTGGCGCGGGCACCGATCTCTTGCGCCAGCGCCGGTGCGGACAGCAGCCCGACAGCGGCCAGGACAAGTGCGATTCGTTGCATCATGGATGCTCCTACAGAATGATTGCGATCAGGAACAGCAGCTGCCTTCGGGCACGCCGGCCTTCTTCAGCATGAAGGCGAGCGGACAGAAATTGGTCAGGCCGCTCTGGGCCAGGTTCAGGCCGACGAAGGCCGGCAGCAGCAGCCAGTTCGGATGGACGTAATGGGCGAGGCCCAGGCCCAGCAGCACCATCAGGCCGGCGACGAGATGCACGATGCGATCCACGGTCATGTCTTGTTCTCCTTAGAACTGGTAGCTGACTTGCATATTGACGAGGTTCTGTTTGAGCTCGATGGTGTTGGCAGGGCCGACATTCGAGGTCACGCTGTTCTTGAAGGCATGGACATAGGACAGCGAACCCGTCACCTTCTTGCTGAACTTGCGCGAGACGCCGAGCGCGAGGTGTTTCTCGACGACGGCCAGCGAACCGATGTTGTTGTTGACGTCTTCCTGCCCGATCGGCGACTTGCCGTAGTTGAAGCCAGCGCGTACCTGCATGGCGTCACCGATGTCTTTCTGGACGCCGATGGCGAACACCGTCTGGTTGCTCCAGCCGAAATTGAAGGCCGCCGGAACCGGGCTGCCAGCCGGGCGTTTCACCGCGATCGCATCGAGCACATCGGCATACCAGATCTTCTTGACGTCAGCCTCGACCAGCAGGCCGGGAGCCGGTTTCCAGGCCAGGCCAAGTGCCAGGGTCTGCGGCGCGTCCATGCGCATCGATACCTTGCCCTGCGCGGTATTCCATTCGAAGTCGTCCATCTTCTGCTTGCTCGACCACGAAACGCCCATCTGCATCTGCTTGTTGAGCTTCCAGATCGCGCCGGCCGTGACGCCCCAGCCGAACACCTGGTTCTGCGAGAGCGAGAACATCGGGTTGGCCAGCGCCAGGCTTTGATAGTTGAGGTTCACCGTCGCACCGAGGGCGAGATTGTCGCTGACACGATAGGCGAAGCCGGGCGAGACCTTGAAGAACTGCTTGGTCGTGACGACGAACTGGTTGCCCGCCATGCCGGCGGTATCGGCGAAATCGACCCCCATACCGGACAGGCCGCCCAGTCCCATGCCCAGCGTCAGCTTGTCACTGACGCGGAACGCCACGGCGCCGGTCGGCATCATGTACAGGTTCGAATCGCTCTCGAACCCATTGGTCTTGCGCGGCGGGTTCAGGAAGCCGACGCCGAGATCAAAGCGCACGTCCTGAATGTCCAGTTCGGCCATGCCGGCCGGGTTGACCAGCACGGTGGTCGCTTCCTGCGGCGCGGCGACGACGGCGCCGGCCATGCCGTTCTGGATGGCCGACAGGCCGACCATGTGGTCGCCGTTGGTGGCGGCGGCATGGGGCGCGATGCTGGTCAGAGCGACAACGGCGAGGCCGGCCGTCAGTTTCTTGTTGTTCGTCATGATGTTTCCTCCTCCGGTCGATATTCAGGAATCACTGCTTCAGGCGCGGCGTGTAGGCGGATGCGCCCGGCTGGCCACGGAAGTGCATGTGACAGGCGACGCAGCCAGCGGTCATCTCGCCGTAGTGATGGGCGGCAGCGACCATGTCGCCCTTCTCTGCGGCTTCGGCCAGCTTCTGGGCGTTGCCTTCCACGGCCATTTCCATGCTCGGCAGGACCGACAGCGATTCGGTGGTGATCTTTTCGATCGGCAGATACGGCAGCATGCCGCCCCTGGGCAAACGGTGCAGGGCGAGGCGACGGGCAGCGTCGGCGGCCATGGCACCGTTATCCGTGGCAATCGCCGCGCCGATCATCTGATGCTCGGCCATGATCTCCTGCATGACCTGCACCAGCGTCAGCGTGTCGCTGCGGCGCTCGTGGCGGACGGCGACGTGCATGAGAAACTTCTTGATCTCGGGCGACAGGGCATTCGCCTTTTGCACCAGCTCCGGCGTCATCAGCATCATCTGCTGCTTCATCAGTTCCATGCCGCGCTTCATGTCTTCCGGCTGGCCTTCGGCCTGCGCACCGAAAGCCAGACAGGTCATCGCCACCCCGATCAGCCACTGCTTGTTCTTCTGCATCGCTACATTCCTCCTGTGAAAAAGGCTGTGTTATGTTCCTGAGCGACGCCAGCTTAGGGAGGGAGGATTTCCGGGCTGTTGCGAGCCGGACCGGTTTGTTACAAGTTGTTACAGCGGCGACGGCGGGGAAAAGCATCCAGGGGGAAAGACATGGGCGGCGAACGCGGCAGCCTGCTGGTAGTCGACGATGACGAGGGTCTGCGCGACCTGGTGGTGCGCTATCTGGCCGACAACGGCTATACGGTCCATGGCGTCGGCGACGGCACGGCGATGAAGCGCCACCTGCTGACCCATCCGGTCGATCTCGTGCTGCTCGACGTGATGCTGCCCGGCGAGGACGGGCTGTCGCTGGCGCGCGGCCTCAACGGGCCGGATGCGCCGGCGATAATCATGCTGTCGGCGCGCGGCGAAGAGGTCGACCGCATCGTCGGTCTCGAGGTCGGCGCCGACGACTATCTGCCCAAACCCTTCAGCCACCGTGAACTGCTGGCGCGCGTCACGGCCGTGCTGCGTCGCCGGCAACGCCCGACCGACAGCGGACGCATCCGCCGCTTCGGTCCCTTCGTGGTCGATATCGAGGCCCACCGGCTGATGCGCAACGGCGCGGACATCGACTTGTCCGGTGCGGAATTCGCGCTGCTGAAAATCCTGCTCGACCATCCCGACCGCGTGCTCAGCCGCGATGCGCTGGTCGAACTGCTCAAGGGCTATGAACGCGCGCCTTTCGACCGCATGGTCGATGTGCGGGTCACGCGCCTGCGCCGCAAGATCGAGCCGGATCCGGCCCATCCGGTCTATCTGCGTACCGTCTGGGGCGAAGGGTATCTCTTCGCGCCGCGCGGCGACGCCCAGCTATGACACTGCCGCCGCGCAGCCTGCTCGGCCGCACCGTCCTGGTGATCGCCTCGGTATCGGTCGCGTTCCAGCTCTTCACGCTGGCGGTGATCTTCTACTTCGCGCTGGTGCCGCTCGGACGACATGCCACGGACGATCTCGCCGCGCTGATGCTGTCGAGTGCGACCGCCTGGCAACGCGCCGGTATCGACGACCGCCCCGCCCTTTCGGAACGGCTGCTGGCCGATCATGAACTGCAGGTGCGGGCCGACACAGTCGAAGCGCACGCCTTCACACGCTATCTGCCGTACTTCCATTTCCTGGAAAACGCCCTGTCGGCGCGCACCGGCCAGCCCATCCGTCTCGGCCGCGGCGCATTCGGCGACGGCATCGGCTACTGGGCGCGCATTCCCGTGACCGGATGGGATGGCCGCACCGCCTGGGTGCAAGTCGGCTTCCCCCACGATCGCGTCGCCGTGCAACCCTCGGCGGCGCTGCTGATCATCCTGCTGGTCGGCGCGGCGGTCGCGTTTTTCACCTCGGCCGGACTGGCGCGCTGGCTGATCCGCCCGCTGGCACGCCTGGCGCGCGCCACGCAGCGCATCGGCAAGGGACAACGCCCGGCCCCATTGCCCGAAACGGGGCCGACGGAACTGGCCACCCTCGCCCGTGAATTCAATCGCATGGGCGAGGAAGTCGAAACGCTGCTGGCCAACCGCACCACACTGCTCGCCGGCATCTCGCACGACCTGCGTTCGCCGCTGGCGCGCATCCGCATGGCGCTCGGCATGTTCGGCGAGAAACCCGCGCCGGATCTGCTCGACCGCGTCGTCCGCGACGTGGAGAACATGAACCTGCTGATCGCGCGCTGCCTCGAAGTCGGTCGCGATTTCGCCGAGCGCGACACGGTCGAACTCAATCTCTGCGACCTGCTCGCCGATATCGTCCGCGACCATGCCGCCGGCGTCGAGGTGCGTGGCCGCAAGGGACCGGATTGCCGCCTGCGCGTGCGGCCGATGGCGCTGCGGCGCATTCTCTCCAATCTGGTGGATAACGCCGCCCGCTATGGCGACGGCCGGCCGATCGACATCGAATACGACATCGCCGAGACCCAGGTCGAGATCCGCATCCTGGATCGCGGCCAAGGCATTCCACCCGACCAGCTCGAAGCTGTCTTCCAGCCTTTCCACCGCCTCGATCCGTCGCGTAGCAGTCGCACCGGCGGCAGCGGCCTCGGGCTCGCCATCGTCCGGCAGATCGCGCAGGCGAACGACTGGAAGGTCTGGCTTTCGGCGCGTGAAGGCGGCGGTACGGTGGCACACGTGCAGCTATCGCTGCCGGAATAGTCTTGCCATCGCGCCGTCCCGCCGGCGCCGACTTTCAGTGCGGCCGGCCGTCCACGCGCGGGGCGAGCAGCATCGGCAGCGTGCGCCACAGCAGCACGGCGAAGGCGACGAGCCAGCAGGTGGCGGCAATGTGCAGCCACATCATGTAGCCGGCCGGATGCAGTTGCGGGGCGACGACGCGCGCGAGAAAACCGGCCAGCATGACCCACAGCACAAGCTTGTCGGCGCGCTCGAACACCACCTCGCGGCCGGTGTGGCCCTTCGCGATGCGCACGATCATCGCCGGACCGATCAGGCCGAAGACGCCGACGGTAAAGACATGGACGGCCACCGTGCCGACCCAGGCGATATCGGCGAAACGGCCAACGCCCGAGATGAGCAGCTGCGCGACGATCATCAGGTAGCCGACGTACATGATGCCGACATCGAGGCGCGTCAATGCCTTGTGCGGATGCCAGAAGACGAAGCGCCACAGCAGCAGTCCGGCCAGGGCGAATTCGAGCAGGCCAGCCAGCGGCGCCGGCAGTACCTCGACGAACACGACGGCGATGGCCAGCCACTTGATCGGAAAGTCGAGACGCGGATCGCGCAGGATGTCCAGGCGGAAGGCATGGCGCATGAACTGCACCTGGGTGCGTTCAAGCATCAGCAGGAAGGCGATGCGGAACAGCGCCAGCGACATGCTCCAGCCGAGCACGTACCAGTCGCCCTGCACGATCAGGAACTTGGCCGGCAGGAACAGCGGCAGCGCGATCCAGAAGAAATAGTTGTCGCTGGCGCCATCGCGCACTTTCTGCTGCAGGAGGGTATGCAGCAGCATCGCGACGATGGCGACCTGGAACAACGCCGTGGCCGTCCAGAACAGCCACGCCGGCCAGCCGGCGCCAAAGCTCATGGCGACACGGTCGAGGATCCACGCGGCAAAAAGAAGCAGCAGCGTACCGCCATGCCAGCCGCGCACGCCCACCCAGTTTTTCGATGCGGTGAGCAGGAAGCCACCGAGCAGCGCCCAGCCGTAGCCATAGAACATTTCGTGCGCATGCCATTGCAGCGAACTGGCCACAAAAGTCGGCGCCGGCGGGACGGCCCCGGTGAAGACCAGGGCCCACCAGAGCGGCAGGGCCAGTCCGGCGATGCAGGTGAGCGGAAACAAGGTGCGGAAGCCGACGGCGAAAAACGGTTGTTGCAGCAGTTTCATGGCGTGAGTGAGAAAAATCAGGCGTTGCCGGTGAGTTGGGTGTAGAGAAGCGGCAGCCGGTCGGGCAGATCTTCCGGCTTGCGGACGATCGTATAGCCGGCCGGTCCGAACAGGTGCGGCAGGTAGCCGGCACCCTCGCGGTCGATGGTAACGCAGAAAGGCTTGATGCCGGCTTCGCGCGCTTCGATCAGCGCCATGCGCGTATCCTCGATACCGTAGCGGCCTTCATAGACGTCAATGTCGTGCGGCTTGCCGTCCGAGAGAATGATCATCAGGCGGCGGTTGGCGGGTACTTTTTCGAGCAACTGGATCGAGCGCCGCACCGCCGCGCCGATGCGTGTGTAGTAGCCGGGCTTGAGCGCCGCGATGCGGCCGCGCGCGGCCGCATCGAGCGGACGGTCGAAGGCCTTGATTTCGTGAAAACGCACGAAGCTGCGCTTAAGCGAAGAAAAGCCGTAGAAGGCGAACTGATCGCCGGTGGCCGACAGCGCCTCGCCGAACAGCATCAGGCTGTCGCGGATGACGTCGATCACTTTCTGCGTGTCATTGGCGTAGGCATCGGTGGACAGCGAAAGATCGGCCAGCACCAGGCAGGCCAGGTCGCGCTCGGTCGGCCGGTGGTTGAGGTAGGCGCCGGCCCCCGAAAAATGCCAGCCGGCCATGCGGTCGGCGACGATGCGCACGCAGGCGTCGACATCGATCTCGGTGCCTTCCGGCTGCGCCTTCTGCCAGCGGCGCACCGGGGCCAGCGCAGCGAACTGGTTCTTGAGCTTGCGGGCATGCCGGCGCAAGCGCTCGGGCAGCGGCTGCGGCTCGGCCTCGCGCGCCACCATCGTCTGCAGGCGACAAAAGTCGGGCCTCATGAGACGGCGCTTCCAGTCCCACTCGGGCAGCGGAATACCCGGGCCGACCAGCAGGTCATCATTCGCCGCCGACGGCAGGTCGAGATCGAAACGCACTTTCGAGGCGACGCGTTGCTCGCCATCGGCGACGGTGATCTGGTCGAGCGTTTCGGCGGCCCGGCCGGCATCGGGGTTTTCGTCTTCGTCGAGGGCGCGGTTGACGCGCAGGTATTCCGCCCAGGAGAGGATGCTCTCGGCCCGCCACATCAGGATCATCGGCGATTCATTGTCGGGCAGTTCGTCGCGGTTGGCCTGGTAGCGCTTGTTGTCGACCTGCTGTTCCTTGGGCTGGGTTTCGTCCTCGGCTTCGTTGGCCTGCGGGTCGCGTTTGCGTGGGGCGGCAGCGGCCGGCGGGGCGGGGTAGAGCCACAGGGGCACTGGCTGCAGGGGCTTGGCCTTGCGGCGCGTCAGCGGCGGCAATTCCGCGATGCTGCCGGGCTCGGCCAGCGCCTGGCGCACCGCGCGCTCCTGCGCGGCCTCGTCCGCCGGCATCGTGTCCGGCACAATGCGCTCGGCGAGCAGCGCCTCGACAAGACGGCGGTAACGCGGTGCGAGGCCCGGATAGCGCTGCAGCGTCGCCCAGGCGGCGAACTGGTTGCGCACGATCCACTCGCCGGCGTATTTCCCGGCCAGCGCCGGCCCGGCACTGCCGGCCACCGCAGCGAGCCAGACGTAGAGATCCCGATTCAAGGCCGGCGCCGGGAAGACGGCGATTCGCGGAGGCAGCCGCAAGGTTTCCGTATCGAGCGCAGCCTGCGCAACGCGCTCGTGCACCCCGGCAATGCGTTCGAGCCAGCGGCGGCGGGCGCCGTGCGTCGTGTCGGCAGCGGCCGCCACGCGCAGGCCGGCATCGCCGCCCAGCGCACGAAACAGCACGCCCAGCGTCTTTTCGATGTCCTTCAGATGAACCGCCGCGTGCGGGTAATCACGCCGTGCCGTCTGCGTGATCCAGCGATCCCAGATGCCGCCGACCCATTCTTCCATCTAGTCGCAACGCGGCCCGATGAAGGGATAAACGTAGGATTTGCCGGCCATCGCCTTGGCCAGTCCGAGCATGCCCAGCAGGATCAGCGTGGAATGTACGCAAGTGAAGTAGATGACGACGATCACCCAGGTCCATTCCCAGTCCCAGCCGAGCCAGATGAACAGCAGGGCATTGGCGACCACGATCAGCACGCCGCCCCAGAGACTGACGAAGAAGGTCTGGTCGAGATGGCAGCGCGCCAGCGGCGGCGCGTCCTTACGACGTTTCAGCCACAACCAGACGATGCCGAGAAACGCCAGGCCCGGCGCGAGCATCAGGTTGACGAGATAGAGGGTCTCGGCCAGGACGGCCAGCGATTGACCGGGTACCTGCTGCTCGCTCATTTGCCGAAGGTCGCCATGACGACTTCGTCGAGGGCCGCCGCCACTTCGAGATCGTCGGTCAGTGCTTCGACGAGCGCGGCACGACAGGCGGCAACGGGGTCAAGGCCATCGCGGATCAGGATCGCGGCGTACACGAGCAGGCGCGTGCTGGCCACCTCTTCAAGGTCTACATCCTTGAGTGCCCGCAGGCTGCGGCCGATATTCACCAGCCGCTTGGCGGTCATCTCGTCGCAGCCGGTTTCGCCGCGCAGGACAGTCTCTTCGCGCGCCGAGTCGGGAAAATCGAAGCGCAGCGCGAGGAAGCGCTGGCGTGTCGAGGGCTTCATGCCCTTGAGGAAGTTCTGGTAGCCCGGGTTGTAGGACACGACCAGCATGAAGCTGTCCGGCGCATGCAGCACTTCGCCGGTGCGGTCGATCGGCAGCGTGCGGCGGTGGTCGGCGAGCGGGTGGATCACCACGGTAGTGTCCTTGCGCGCCTCGACCA
>CAYNCH010000062.1:0-8564 GCA_964395815.1 uncultured Methyloversatilis sp. | reverse complement strand
AGGTCGATGGCGAGCATGTGCGAGACGTCGAACATGCCGGCGTCGCGGCGCACGACGTGATGTTCCTCGATCTGCGAGCCGTAGTTGATCGGCATCTGCCAGCCGGCGAAGTCGACGATCTTCGCGCCGGCGGCGACGTGGGTGTCGTAAAGGGGTGTTTTCTGGATCATGGTTGGCAGTCGGCGCGGCGGCAATCCGCCCAGCAGTTGGGGGTTTCGTAAAGGCGCACCTGCTCGAGGTGCAGGTGGTTGCCGTAGGTGTCCTTGTAGAGCGGGTCGAGGATCTCGAAGGCCAACCGCGCCAGGTTCTCGGCGGTTGGAATGCGGTCGAGCACCACGGTCTTGTGGCCGGGCATCGACGCCAGGAAATCCGCGACCGGCGTGTCGTGCCGGAAGACGAGAAAGGCGTGATCCCAAGATTCGACGACGTGCTGCATGGCAATCCGCTTGACTTCGGAAAAGTCCATCAGCATGCCGGTATCGGGTCGCCCCGCAGCTTCGATGATTTCGCCAGCCAGCGTGATTTCCAGCACATAACGATGCCCGTGCAGATGGCGGCACTGGCTTTGATGGTCGGGAATACGGTGGCCGGCGTCGAACTCGAGGCGGCGGGTGATCTGCATGGTCGGGATGTCAATCGGCGGGATGGCGAAGTATAGTCCCTGCCATGTCACAGCTTACGATTCGGGACCATAGTCGCGACAGCTCGGGAATGACTTATGTTTACCCGGTCGTTTCGCGTCGTGCGGGTGGGGTGTCGGTAGGCATCAATCTCAATCCCAACAACGCGTGTAACTGGAGCTGCATTTATTGTCAGGTTCCCGATCTGAAACGTGGTGGCCCGCCACCGCTCGATCTGCAGCAACTCGGCAACGAACTGAGGGACATGCTCACTTGGCTCTACGTAGGCGATTATCTTGATCGGCATGTGCCGCCAGAAGCGCGGCGAGTTGTCGATATTGCGTTCTCAGGCAACGGTGAGCCGACGAGTGCTGTGGAGTTTCCTGCGGCGGTGAAACTGGTCGGCATGCTGCTTGACGAGTTTCGGCTGGCCGAGCCACCCCGCCTGCGCCTGATTACCAATGGGAGCCTACTCGATCGTCGTTCAGTCCAGGATGGTATACGCACAATGGGCGAACGAGACGGAGAAACCTGGTTCAAGGTGGATGCTGTCGGAGTCGAGGCGATGCAACATATCAACGGGATCAGCTATCCACCCGCCACAGTGCTCAGGCGCTTGCGTTGCTGTGCCGGGCTATGTCGGACTTGGGTACAGACATGCATGTTTGCAATCGATGGCGCAGAGCCCAATCGAAGCGAACTGGATGCCTATTCGGATCTTCTGGCCAAGGCTGCCAACGGCTTGGCCGGCATCCATCTCTACGGGGTCGCGCGCGCCCCCATGCAGCCCGAGGCATCGAGATTGTCCTCGTTATCGCCCGAACGGCTGGAGGCTATCGGAAGCGAGATTGCCGAAAAAACAGGGCTGACCGTTCGCGTCAGCCCCTGATTGGATTCAATCAATAGAACCTTCAAGCCTTGCGAGATGCCTTGGCTTCCTTTTTCAGCTCCTTGAACAGATCCGACTTCTTGGCCTTGAGGTATTCGATGACTTCATAGTCGTCGCGCTTGATTTTGCCGATATCGATCTGCTCGACATGCACCAAACGCAGCAGATGCTGCACTGGGCGCGGCATGTTGCGGCCGCTTTCATATCGGGAACCGCCACTCTGGGTAACGCCCAACTTCGACCAGAACTGCTGCTGATTCATGCCGAGCTTGCGACGGATTTCGCGAGCGTTGATCTTTTCCATTGTTTTCATGTGGATATCCTTTTTGATGATTCGCAGTATGTATGACGCACCAGTTCACTATCTACCACTGAAGTCATAGTGCTAAAAGCATATCCGATATTTGCATGCCATACAAGACGGCATTGATAAGTAGTTTCCGCAGTTCCGTACCTTCGGATAGAATGCGCGCCTTTCGTTTCATGGACTCGACATGGCGCTGATCGTTCAAAAATATGGCGGGACGTCGATGGGCTCACCCGAGCGCATCCAAGACGTGGCCCGGCGCGTCAAACGCTGGAAGACCCAGGGGAATCAGGTCGTCGTCGTCGTTTCGGCGATGAGCGGTGAAACCAACCGACTGATCGCACTCGCCAAGAGTGTTTCTCCCGAGCCCCACCCCCGCGAGCTCGACGTGATGATCTCCACTGGAGAGCAGGTGACGATTGCGTTGCTGGCAATGGCCTTGCAGGATCTTGATGTCAAGGCCAAAAGCTATACCGGAGCCCAGGTCAAGGTGCTGACCGATAGTACACATACCAAAGCGCGCATTCTCTCGATCGACGAAGGCAACATGCGCCGTGACCTCGATGACGATACCGTCGTCATCGTCGCCGGCTTCCAGGGAGTTGACGAGCACGGCAACATCACCACGCTCGGCCGTGGCGGGTCCGATACCTCGGCTGTTGCTCTGGCGGCCGCTCTCAAGGCGGATGAGTGCCAGATTTACACCGATGTCGATGGTGTCTACACCACCGATCCACGCATCGTGCCGGAGGCACGCAAGCTCGATCGCATCACTTTCGAAGAGATGCTCGAAATGGCGAGTCTTGGCTCTAAAGTGCTCCAGATCCGCTCCGTCGAATTTGCCGGCAAGTACAAGGTCAAGCTGCGCGTGCTTTCGAGTTTCGAGGAAGAGGGAAAAGAAACCCCGGGCACGTTGATTACCGTTGAGGAAGACACCACCATGGAACAACCGATTATTTCCGGAATCGCCTTTAATCGCGACGAAGCCAAGCTCACCGTTCTGGGCGTCCCCGACCGTCCCGGCATTGCCTCGCAGATTCTCGGCCCGATCGCCGAGGCCAACATCGATGTCGACATGATCATCCAGAACGTCGGTCACGATGGTTCAACCGACTTCTCGTTCACCGTTAATCGGGGTGAATACAACCGTGCCCTCAAAGTGCTCGATGAGCAGATCAAGCCACATATTGGCGCTCGTGCCATCGAAGGTGACAACAAGATTTGCAAGGTCTCGGCTGTCGGTGTCGGCATGCGCTCCCACCCAGGTGTCGCGAACATGATGTTTCGCGCACTGGCCGAAGAAGGCATCAATATTCAGATGATCTCTACTTCGGAGATTAAGATTTCTGTCGTAGTCGACGAGAAGTATCTCGAATTGGCTGTCCGTGTGCTGCACAAGGCATTCGGCCTAGATAAAGCAGCCGCCTTAGTTTGACCCAGTAGTGTGGGCAACGTATCATTCGCCCACTGCGGAGACGTGGCCGAGAGGTCGAAGGCACTCCCCTGCTAAGGGAGCATCCGGGCAAAACCTGGATCGAGGGTTCGAATCCCTCCGTCTCCGCCAGTAAAATTTCGCTAACTTTTCTCTAGCGAAAACGAGAACCCCGCTACACGCCAGTGTTTGCGGGGTTTTTCGTTTATACCTGTTGACCTCGTGTCTATGACGGGCGCGTAAAAAGGCCCTATTTTCTCTCTCTTACGGGCCAAATTCTCGAAAGCTGTTGACTACGGGGTACTCGGTACAGGTTTTCAATCGTCCATCTGGCAAGGGTTTCCGGGCGAGTGGTCACTGAGTTTGCAGTGGCATACGTTTTGGGTCGATTGGGTCACCAAAACGAACTATCTGATCGGTACGGCAGCACTAAGCCATTGAGCCGACATTGAAAACGATCATTTCTGGCGAGTTTGCAGTGCCGTTGTCGGCCAGAAGCGGCCAATGGCAGTTACATTTGAACCCACTACAATTTCGCTTCCTCAGTTATCCCCCCCTTGCTGACGCAATGCCAAAACTCATTCTTCTGGCCTGTAGCCTCTGTATCTCGTTCTTTGTGCGTGCCGAAGATTCGGCAGTCGAACAACTGTTTCGCAGTGCAGATATCGACGGAACCATCGTGATCGAATCTGTCAGAACGGGACAGCGTTTCGTCCATAACGATCCTCGCTCAAAACAACCCTTCTCGGCCGCTTCGACGTTCAAGGTGCTCAACACCTTGATTGCGCTTGAGGAGGGAGTCATCTCTGGGGCAGACGCCATCTTTCAATGGGATGGAACCCGATACGAGATTGCCAACTGGAACAATGATCAGACGCTGGAAAGCGCTTTCAAGGCGAGTTGTGTTTGGTGCTACCAGCAACTCGCTCGGCGAGTGGGGGCAGTGAAGTATCCGCCCTATATTCAACAATCAGACTATGGTCAGTTGCGCCAGCCATACAATGAAACAGAGTTCTGGCTGGATGGCTCATTGACGATCAGTGCGGAACAGCAGGTCGCATTTCTCCGGCAGATCGTCGAACGTAAATTGCCGTTCAAGGCAAGCAGCTATGACACGCTGAAAAAGATCATGCTCACTGATGTAACTGAGCGGTATCGCCTTTATGCAAAAACGGGTTGGGCGACCCGCAACGTTCCTTCTGTAGGTTGGTATGTTGGATTTGTGGAAACTTCTGACGACATATGGCTCTTCGCTCTGAACCTTGTCACCCGCGATGCCAAGGATCTCCCGCTGCGCATCCAGATAGCCAAAGATGCGTTGAAGGTAAAGGGCGCGTTGCCATCAAGCTAACGTCTCCTTTCGGAAAAGCTCAACTTCCGCTTCGGGTCGGATGTGTGAGTTCGATCAACAAGCATCATGGGCGTCAGGTCCGCGTCGGAAAGCTGCCAATGCTGTACCTTTGGTTCGAATACTTGACGAAGCGCACGAGGATTGCAAACTTGTCTGAAATCCGGGTGCCTGGATGATCGGCAGATGACAAAACCTGTTGACCTCGGCAGACGTGCTGCACCGACTTTTTCGGCCCGTTTTCGCAGCAATTTCCGAACCCCAGAAGGGTTACGAACTAAATGCTAGTTTTTGACGTTTCGTAACGTGTTGATTAATAATGAGTTAAATTTCGTCTGAATCAAAACTGTATCGAGTGTTCGTAGTAGATTCTGGCCGCCAGTAACACCTGACCAAACTCTCTTTGGTCAAAACGGCAACCCCGCCGAATCGCAGTACTGGCGGGGTTTTTCGTTTAAACCTGTTGACCACGAGTCAATGACGGGTGCGTAGAAAACCTCAATTTTCTCTCTCTGACGCCCCGCATTCTTAAAAGCTGTTGACTACAAGCATTTTGGTACAGGTTTTCAATCGCCCATCTGGTGCGTGGTTTCCGGGCGGTCGCGTCTTGGTGCCTGATGGAGTTTGCAGTCGTTTCTTTTGGGTACCAGAACGGGCTTTCTTGCCGCACATCCCGCTTAACGCTCTGTTCTGTAATGGGTAATGTCTATTCTCTGATTTTTCTGCAAACTCCTGCGGGTCGTCGGCAGGACTGGTCAATTGGCGCATGAGCATGCATAATTACACCAATCTGTACATTGCGAGGTCAATATGAGACAGGCCACCTTCACCGAAGTCCGTAACCACGCCAAGGCCTATTTCGACATTGTCGAGTCGGGAGAGTCGGTGCGCGTGCTACGCAATGGCAAGCCTATTGCCGACATCGTTCCTGTAGCGGCTGATCTGCCATCATGGAAGCGCCGCAAGGCCCAGCCCTTGGTGCTCGATGGCGTTTCTGTCAGCCGCATGATCCTCGAAGAACGCGCATCGGGCACCTGAAGAGGATGCGCGTCTTCTTCGATAGCTCGGCCTTCGCCAAGCGTTACATCAGCGAAACTGGTACCGACAAAGTTCTGGCGTGGTGCGATCAGGCGACGGAAATCGGCCTGTCGGCAATTGCGTTGCCGGAAATCATTTCCGCGTTCTGTCGTTTGCGCCGCGAGGGCGAGATCGACGACATCCAATATCGGCAACTAAAAACCTTGCTGCTGGCGGATATCGAGGATGCCGCGATCTGCGACCTGACGCCGGCGGTGTTGGCTCAATCGATCACAAGCCTCGAAACCACTGTCCTGCGCGGCATGGACGCCATTCATATCGGTGGCGCAGTGGTATTGCAGGCCGACGTCTTTGTCTCTTCCGATGCGCGACAGCGTGATGCTGCAATCAAAGCTGGGTTGCGCGTCGAGGCCGTATGACAATGAGCGAAGAGAACCGACTCATCTATTCGTCGTTGCAGCAGACCTACACCATCGGTGACAAGTCGATCGACATTCAGATCTATCGCCTGCCGGAAACTGGCTGGACCATCGAAGTCGTTGACGAGCATGGCAACTCGACCGTCTGGAATGACGAGTTCGCCACCGATCAGGATGCATTCGATGAGGTCATGAGAACCATTGCGGAGGATGGTATTGACGCCCTGATTGGGAAGCCTTCGGCACAGCCGTCATCGCTGGCTGATGATGGATCCCTGACACCCGAGGAAATCGCGATCCTCGATGACTTCCTGTCCGGTGACAGCATCGCGGATACCTCGATGGACTTCGCCACGCTGGAGGGATTCCTCACCGCGATCGCCATTGGCCCGCGCATGGTTCGTCCTTCGGAATGGATTCCATGGATCTGGGACATGGATGATGCCGAGAACGCGCCCGAGTTCAGCGGTGAGCAGGAAGCCAACCGGATCATGTCACTGGTCTTCCGGCACTACAACACGATCGTCGGCACCTTCAACACCGTGGCGGAATCATTCGAGCCGATCTTCTGGGAAGGGCGTCAATGGGGTGCGGCCGAGTGGTGCGAGGGATTCCTACTCGGATTCCAGTTTGCCGAGAAGGAATGGGCGCTGCTCCAGGTGGGGCAGCCGACATGGTTCACGCCTTTCTTGCGCCTGGGTACGTTCGAGGGTATCGAGATCACCGATGATCAGGGCGATGCCGAAAAGTGGATGAACGAGATCAAGCCCAGCGTGCTGAAACTCCACGGCTACTGGAGTCAGTACGAAAAGCTGGATCCAGCTGTCCACGAATCAACTCCGATTGTGAGGTCGGGGCCGAAGGTCGGCCGGAACGATCCCTGCCCCTGCGGCAGCGGCAGGAAATTCAAGAAGTGCTGCGGATCAAGCAATGCATCGCCGACACTGCATTGATTGCGGTCCATGACTGTGACTTCCTGGCGATTTCCAGATGACAGCGGCTTCGATGAACTGCTCGAGGCGGTGAAGGCTGGAATTGCTGATATCGCAGGCAAAAGATTCAAGAGCTTCGACACGTCACTTGCACTCGACAGGCATCTTCAGAGCCTGGCAGCGGAAGTTTGGCACGGTGAAAGCTCCACACCATCGGTTCGAATCCTTGATGAAGCGAGCGAAGATTGCAAACTCTACTGAAATCCGAATGCATTGACGATGCGGTGGCGGCAAAAGCTGTTGACGATCTGCACCGACTTTTTCGGCCAGTTTTCGCAGCAATTTCTGAACCCCAGAAGGGTTACGAACTAAATGACAGTTCTTGGCGTTTCGTAACGTGTTGATTGTTAATGAATAAAAGTTCGTCTGGATCAAAACTGTATCGAGTGTTCGTAGTAGGTTCTGGCCGCCAATAACATTGGCAAAACCAGTCTCTGACTGGACGCAAGACCCCGCCAGACGCCAGTCTGTGCGGGGTTTTTCGTTTCTAACTGTTGACCTCGCTACCCCGCGTTCTCCGTTTTCTGCTCTCTTACAGGCCGTTTTTCTCGAAACCTGTTGACTACGAGTATCTCGGTGCAGGTTTTCAATCGCCCTTCTGGTGGGGGTTTCCGGGCAGTCGGGGCTGAGTTTGTGTTGGCGTATCTGCTGGGATCTATCGCTCTCAGTAAATTTATTCAGGCTCTGTGACTAGGCTCACTTGGTGAGCCTCGTTTGGCGAAGAATCGAATCTATGCCGAAAGTTGGATTGCTACCTTGAAAATTTTGCACTATTGTGTCGATCTTTGATTTCTTTTGGCTGGAAACATGCCGAATAAAGCTAACGAAGGTGAAATCCTCACCATCAGGGAAGTTGCCGCATACCTCAAGGTAACCGAGAGAACTATCTACCGGTTGGCCGCTGAGAGGAAGATTCCAGCGTTCAAGGTAGGGGGTACGTGGCGTTTTCCTCGGTCCGAGATTGATCAATGGATCAGACAACAGACATCGACAGCCTTGATGAACGATGATTGTGGCGATGACCAAGAGTAATCGACGCAACGAATCAGATATTGGTGATCTGGCGGTACCCGCGTTCTACCGCACCAGTGGCTACGCATTTGCATGAGAAGAGACGATTTGGAATTGACAGTAACTAATGAGGTAGAGGACCGCAATCAGGTCAGTTTCTTTATTGGAGCGCCTGAGGATGAGGACTGGCGCGTTTTTAAACCGCGTATCGATGATGACGGCACCTCCTACGAAACGCTTCGCCGGTTATCGAAGCTACCTCGATCGAAAGCAATTGCTCAACTTGACAACCTAGTTCGAGCAAACGAATCCTACGCCCCACAAGTTCTTCGATTCCGTGTAGCAGCGTCACTGTTGAGGGACTTGATTCATATCGGGTGGGAACTCCATGTCGACCCACACTGGATTTATGTCCGCCCACCAAAAACTGCCAATTTGGCTGAACGTAAAGAAAGCATCCGGCAGCATCTTCTATTCGGGCGAAATGACCAACTAGCAGAAGATTCCA
>CAYNCH010000061.1:0-8642 GCA_964395815.1 uncultured Methyloversatilis sp. | reverse complement strand
CGGTATTGACGTCGATGGTGGTCATCGCCTCGGTCTGGTCGATGATCAGGTAACCACCGGACTTGAGATCGACGCGTCGGGCCAGCGCCTTCTGGATCTCGTCCTCGACGCCGTAGAGGTCGAACAGCGGCCGCTCACCCGTGTAGTGTTCGAGCAACGGCGCCAGTTGCGGCATGAATTCGTGGGCGAAGGCGGTAAGTTTCTGGAAGTTCTCGCGCGAATCGATGACGATGCGTGCGGTCTCCGGACCGGCCAGATCGCGCAGGACACGCTGGGCAAGGGTCAGGTCGTGGTGCAGCAAAAAGGGTGGAGCGGCATTCTGCGCCCGGTGGCGGATTTCCTGCCAGAGGCGGCGCAGGTAGGCGATATCCGCCGCCAGTTCGTCGTCCGTGGCGTTCTCGGCCATGGTCCGCACGATGTAGCCCCCCTGCTCGTCCGCCGGCAGCAGGGCCTGAATGCGCTCGCGCAAGGCCTCGCGCCCCGCCTCGTCCTCGATCTTCTGCGAGATGCCGATATGCTTTTCCTGCGGCAGATAGACGAGCAGGCGACCGGCGAGCGAAATCTGCGTCGACAGGCGCGCGCCCTTCGTGCCGATCGGATCCTTGAGCACCTGCACCATCACCGTCTCGCCTTCGGCGAGCAGCCGTTCGATGACGCGCGGTCCGCCGTTGCCGTTTTTTTCGCCCCAGATGTCGGCGACATGCAGGAAAGCCGTGCGGTCGAGACCGGCATCGATGAAGGCCGACTGCATGCCCGGCAGGACGCGGACGACCCGACCCAGATAAATGTTGCCAACGATGCCGCGCCCGCCCGTGCGCTCGACGTGCAGCTCCTGCACCGTCCCCTGTTCCATCAGGGCGACGCGCGTTTCCTGCGGCGTGAAGTTGATCAGGAACTCTTCATTCATTGCAAGACTCTCGAAAGTCGGCGCCGGCGGGACGGCGCAGGTTACGCCGGATACCCGAATTCGCGCAGCAGCAGCGCGGTTTCGCACAAGGGCAGACCGACGATGCCGGAATGGCTGCCGCGGATTTCCTCGACGAAAATCGCGGCGCGCCCCTGGATGCCGTAGGCACCCGCCTTGTCGCGCGGCTCGCCGCTGGCGACATAGCGCCGGATCTCCTCGGTCGTCAATGCGCGGAATCGCACCTCACTAACGGACAGTCGTGTTTCGAGACGGTTCCCCTCGTGGGCGCCCGAGGCAAGGGCGATGGCGGTCAGCACCCGATGGCTGCGTCCCGAGAGGCGGCCGAGGATCGCCGCCGCATCCGCATCGTCGGCCGGCTTGCCGATGACGGCGCCATCCACGTCGAGCGTGGTGTCCGCCGCCAGCACGGGCCGCAGCGGCAGACGGCGCATGGTCAGCAGCTGCAGACCATGCGTCGCCTTGGCCGCCGCGACGCGCAGCGCATAGGTATCGGGCGCCTCGCCTGGCAACGGGTCTTCGGAGATTTCGGGGTCGGCGCGCGTGCCGCCGCGAAACAGCAGCAGATCGAAGCGCACGCCGATCTGTGTCAGCAACTCGCGTCGGCGCGGGCTTTGCGAGGCGAGGTAGATACGCGGTTCGAGGGTGGTCATCGCTAAAGCTCAGTCGCGGTGATAGGGATGTCCGCAGCGCAGGCTGTGGGCACGATAGAGCGCCTCGGCCAGCACGACGCGCGCGAGGCCGTGCGGCAAGGTCAGCGAGGACAGGCGCAGTTTTTCATGCGCACCCGATTTGAGCGCCGGATCGAGGCCGTCCGGCCCGCCGATGAGGAAGGCGATGTCCTCGCCTCCTTCCTGCCACTGGCCGAGCCGCCGGGTGAGTTGCTGCGTGTCGGGCGCCTCGCCGCGTTCGTCGAGCGCGATGCGCCGGCAGCGCGCCGGCAGGGCGGCTTCGATGCGCTTTGCTTCGGCGGCCATCATCGCCTCGACGGTCTTTCCCGTGGTGCGCGGTTCGGGCTTGATCTCGACCAGTTCGAGGGGCAGCTCGCGCGGCAGGCGCTTCGCGTATTCGGCAAAGCCGCCGTTCATCCAGTCCGGCAGGCGATTACCGACGGCCACCACGATCAGCCTCAAGCCGGTCGCCTCACGCTTCGGCCGCTGCCCCCGCCGCGCGCTTCGGCTTCACCTGCCAGAGCGACTCGAGGTCGTAGTAGGCACGAGTCTTGGGTTGCATGACATGGACGACGATGTCGCCAAGGTCGACCAGCACCCACTCGCCGCCATCCTGCCCCTCGACACCGACCACCTCGCCGCCGGCCTCGCGCACCTTGTCTTCGACACTCTTGGCCAGCGCGCGAACCTGCCGGTTCGAGTCGCCGGTAGCGATGACGACGCGCGCGAACATGTCGGACAGCTTGCGCGTGTTGATGACTTCGATGTCCTTGCCCTTGATATCTTCGAGGGCGCTCACGACGATGCGTTGCAGTTTGCGGATGTCCATGAATCAGCGGGAATAAAGATGATTGCGGCGAATATAGTCGAGAACCGGTGCCGGCAGCAATTCAAGCAGCCGGCAGTCGGCAGCGCCCGCCGCCAGCAGCGTGCGCACTTCGGTGGCCGAGACCGTGCCGGCAACGAGTTCGAAAGCGTGGATGTTGCCGGCCGACCGGCTGGAAAAGTCGGCGGCGGCGAGACGGCGTGCGGCGAATTCCGCATCCAGCGGGGCCGGCACGTCATCGAGCGGAAAGCCCGGCCGCGTCGCCACGGCGATATGCGCCAGGCCGAAGAGTTCGCGCCAGCGCTGCCAGTTGGCCAAGCCGCGAAAGGCATCTGCTCCCATCAGCAGCACGAGCGGACGCTGCGGCCCAAGCTCGCGGCGCAGGCGGGCAAGCGTATCGACGGTATAACCGGGCGAGCCGCTGTCGGCTTCGCTCGCGTCGAGCACGAAGCGCGGTTCGTCCGCGATGGCGGCCTGCACCATCGCCACCCGGGCCGCGGCCGCGGCCCCCGGCGCAGCGCGATGCCACGGCTGGCCGGCGGGAATCCAGCGCACTTCAGCCAGACCGAGACGGTCGAGCGCCACGCGGGCCAGCGCCAGATGTGCGAGGTGAACCGGGTCGAAGGTGCCGCCCAGGACGCCCACGGCACCATGACTGACGGTGCCGACGGGGTCAGGCATTTTCGTCGGTGTGGAAAATATCCCGATAACTCACATAGATGCTCGCCGTCAGCACCGGCGCGACGAGGAAGATCAGCAGCAGGCGCAATGCGATGAAGGCGACATCGAGCGCCACGCCGGCGACCTGGCCGATCACGATCAGCACCAGACCCGGCACGATGCCCGCGAGCACCAGCGCGGCGATGGAAAACATCGCCATCGCCCGCCAGTTGCGCAAGCTCGCCACGGTGCTGAAAAACAGCGACTTGAAGGGACTGACGCGATCCCATCCGACCAGGAAAGGCGCGAACCAGAAGGCGATGATCACCGGCGCGGCGAGCAGCAGCAGACGGAACAGGGCACCCAGCATCGCGGCTTCGGCGGCGGCATCGGCCGGCGGCGGTACACTGCCTTCACCCATGTTGGCGGCCGCCAGCGGATCATTGATGCCGGCCAGCGGATCGGCGCCCCCGTTCAGGGCGAGGTTGAGCAACACCAGCAGCAGCGCACCGGCGAGTTGGAGCGCGCCCAGGCGCAACAAGGGCGGCAGGTTGCCAGTCACGCCGCGCAGCAGGTCCAGCCGGTTCGGCCGTCGGCCTTCGTCAACCAGACGGCAACCGTTCGCCACGATCAGCGTCAGGAGCGGCAGGACGAGGGGCAACAGCACCGGACCGATGCCCGGCAACAACAGCACCAACGTCTGCACCACCAGCAGGTAGAGCAGCGTCAGCGCGGTGATGAACGGGGGATTGCGGCGAAAGAGGCGAAAACCCTCGAACAGCCAGAACGTCCCGCGCGCGGCGGGCAGGCGACGAGCTTGCATCTACGACACAATCAGAAGGTCTTGATGACCCACATCGGCACGGCGATGCGCTTGTCGCCGCCGACCGTCTCCTCGCGCACGAAACCACCGTCGCCCTTCGGGTCGACGAGATGGTAGGGCACACCGTGCGGCGGGGTGACCTTGATCATGTAGAGCTTGCCGTTCATGCGGTACTCCTCGACCTGGTCCTCGCCACGCTTCTTGATGGTGACCTGCGGTTCGAGGGAGGCATCGTCGATCATCCCCGGCGGAGGCGGGGGCGGCTCGGGCAGCGGCTCAAGGTTGGCAGGCCGGGTCTGCGCGGCGGCAGGCAGAGCGACGGCGAACAACAGGGCGAACAGGGTTGGGCGCATGGTAGGGGGTCCGTATGAAGTACGGTTGGCAGCATTCGGAATGCCTTGATTTTATCTACAAATTCAGCAGCAAATCGTGCTCGGCCGGGACACGTTCAAAACCGCGCGTCTCGTAATGCTTGAAGATCGCGGCGACGATGGCCTCGGGTTCGTCGATGATCTGGATCAAGTCCATGTCCTCCGGGTTGATCATCCCTTCCGTCAGCAGCCGGTCGCGAAACCAGTCGACGAGGCCGGTCCAGAAGCCGTCGCCGACCAGGATCAGTGGCATGCGCGGCGTCTTGTGGGTCTGGATCAGCGTCAGCGATTCGAGCAGCTCGTCGATCGTGCCGAAACCGCCGGGCATCACCACGTAGGCAGCGGCGAAGCGCACGAACATGTACTTGCGCGCGAAGAAGTGACGGAAGCTTTGCGAAATGTCCTGATAAGGATTGGACTGTTGCTCCATCGGCAGCTGGATATTGAGGCCGATGCTGGGGCTCTTGCCGTAATAGGCCCCCTTGTTGGCGGCCTCCATCACCCCGGGACCGCCGCCCGAGATCACCGAAAAGCCGGCATCAGAAAGCAGCCGGGCGATGCGTTCGGTGAGCTGGTAGTAAGGCGAATCGGGCTTGACGCGCGCGCTGCCGAAGATCGACACTGCCGGCCGGATGCCCGCCAGCCGTTCGGTCGCCTCGACGAACTCTGACATAATGCCGAACACTCGCCACGCCTCGCGCGACGTGGATGCCGGCGCGGCCAGACGGGGATCGGCGATTTTGGGCAGCTTGTCTTTTGCACTCATTGTTTCGCACTCATCCGATGCTCCTGCTCGTTGACGGTTCTTCCTATTTATACCGCGCTTTTCACGCCCTGCCCGACCTGCGCAACCACGCCAACGCACCGACCGGTGCCATCAAGGGTGTGCTCTCGATGCTGCGCCGGCTGCTCGCCGACTACCCGGCTGCCGACAAGCGCGCCGTCGTCTTCGATGCCAAGGGCAAGACCTTCCGCGACGACTGGTATCCCGACTACAAGGCGCACCGCCCGCCGATGCCCGACGATCTCGTCGCGCAGATCGCACCGCTGCACGAGGCCATCCGCGCGCTCGGCTGGCCGCTGCTGTGCGTTGCGGGCGTCGAAGCCGACGACGTGATCGGCACGCTGGCCGCACAGGCCACCGCCCGCGGTGAGGATTGCGTGATCTCCACCGGCGACAAGGATCTCGCCCAGTTGGTCAACCAACACGTCACACTCGTGAACACGATGAGCGAGGAAATCCTCGACCCAGCGGGTGTGACGGCCAAGTTCGGCGTGCCGCCCGAGCGCATCGTCGATTACCTGGCCCTGATCGGCGACACGGTGGACAACGTGCCGGGCGTCGCCAAGGTCGGCCCCAAGACCGCCGTGAAGTGGCTGGAACAGTACGGCTCGCTCGATGCCATCGTCGCCCATGCCGACGCGATCAAAGGCGTGGTCGGTGACAACCTCCGGAAACATCTCGACTTCCTGCCGCTGGGCCGCAAGCTGGTAACCGTCGCCTGCAATCTCGATTTGCCTGCCATCGAACTGCTCCCCGCCGCACCCGACGAGGAAAAGCTCAAGACCCTCTACGCCGATCTCGATTTCAAGACCTGGTTGCGCGAACTGGAGGGCAGCGCACCCGCAACAACCGCCGTCCCGTCAGCGCCGACTTTTTCCAGGACAGAACCGGATCGCAGTGGTTACGCATGCATCCGCACCGCAGCGCAGCTCGACGACTGGCTGCAACGACTGAATGAAGCAGCGCTGACCGCCCTCGATACCGAAACCACCGCGCTCGATCCCATGCAGGCCAGGCTGGTCGGCATGTCGTTCTGCATCGCGCCCGGTCAGGCCGCCTACCTGCCGCTGGGCCACCACTATGCCGGCGCGCCCGACCAGCTGCCCTTGGACGCCACACTGCACAAACTCAAACCCTGGCTCGAATCAAGCAGGCACGGGAAGGTCGGCCAGCACCTCAAGTACGACCGCCACGTCTTCGCCAACCACGGCATTTCGCTGGCAGGCGTTGTCGACGACACGCTGCTCGAATCCTATGTGCTGGAATCCGACCAGTCGCACGAACTCGGCGCGCTCGCCGAACGTCACTGCGGACTGAAAACGATCAGCTACGACGACGTCACCGGCAAGGGTGCCAATCGCATCTCCTTCGCGCAGGTCGAGCTCGAACGCGCCGCACAGTACGCCGCCGAGGATGCCGACGTCACGCTGCGCGTGCATCTGGCGCTGGCCCCGCGCCTCGCGGCTGAGGAAAAACTGGCACGCCTCTACCGCGACATCGAGCTGCCGGTCGCGGCAATCCTCTTCCGCATGGAACGCCATGGCGTGCTGATCGACACACAGGCACTGGCGCAGCAGAGCGACGCCCTCGGCCGCCGGCTCATGGAAATCGAAGCCGAGGCCCACCAGCTCGCCGGGCAACCCTTCAACCTCAATTCGCCGAAGCAGCTCGCCGAAATCCTGTTCACTCAGCAGGGCCTGCCGGTCATCAAGAAGACGCCCTCGGGCACGCCCTCCACCGACGAGGAAGTACTGACAAAGCTCGCCGAGGACTACCCGCTGCCGAAGCGGCTGCTGGAACATCGTACCCTCGCCAAGCTCAAGGGCACCTACACCGACAAGCTGCCGAAGATGGTCAATCCCGCCACCGGCCGCGTGCATACCAGCTTCTCGCAGGCCGTCGCCGTCACCGGCCGGCTCGCGTCCTCCGACCCGAACCTGCAGAACATCCCGATCCGCACGCCGGAAGGCCGCCGCATCCGCGCCGCCTTCGTCGCGCCCGCCGGGTGCCGTCTCGTCAGCGCCGACTATTCGCAGATCGAATTGCGCATCATGGCGCACCTTTCCGGCGACAAGGGTCTGCTCGACGCCTTCGCGCGTGGCGAGGACGTGCATCGCGCCACCGCCGCCGAGGTGTTCGGCATCACCCCGCTCGAGGTGACGAACGAGCAACGCCGTGCTGCCAAGGCCATCAACTTCGGCCTGATCTACGGCATGAGCGCCTTCGGACTGGCCAGGCAGATCGACGTCGAGCGTAACGTCGCGCAAACCTACATCGACCGCTACTTCGCGCGCTATCCCGGCGTCGCGCGCTACATGGAAGAGACGCGTGCCGCCGCAAAAGAGCGTGGCTACATCGAAACGGTATTCGGCCGCCGCCTCTGGCTACCTGAAATTCGCTCCAGCAATGTCGGCCGGCGACAGGGTGCGGAGCGCGCCGCCATCAACGCGCCGATGCAGGGTACCGCGGCCGACCTCATCAAGCGGGCGATGATTGCCGTGCAGGACTGGCTGGATGAGGCACGGCTGGCAGCGAAGCTCGTCCTGCAGGTGCATGACGAACTCGTGCTCGAAGTACCGGAGGGCGAACTCGCCGCCGTCAAAGAAACCCTGCCCAAGCTGATGTCCGGTGTGGCAAGGCTGTCGGTTCCGCTGCTCGCGGAAATCGGCGTGGGGGCCAACTGGGACGAGGCGCACTGACGCCGCATCGCCGGCCTCAATGCGCAACGCCGTCGCGGCGCAGTACCTTGAGCGCCGTCAGCCACAGGATATACACATCGAAGCAGAAGGAGCGGCGCACCAGGTATTCGGCGTCGAGCCGCACCTTCTCGGGGATGGGCAATTCATCGCGACCATTGACCTGCGCCCAGCCGGTCAGGCCCGGTGTCAGTTCATGCACACCCGACTGCGTGCGCAGGGCCACCAGATCGTCCTGATTGAACAGTGCCGGACGCGGCCCGACGAAACTCATGTCGCCCCGGAGAATGCTCCACAGCTGCGGCAACTCGTCGAGACTCGTCCGGCGCAGGAATGAACCGATCGGCGTCAGATAGCGCTGCGGATCGACGAGCAAATGAGTCGCCACCGCGGGTGTGTCCGTGCGCATGCTGCGGAACTTCGGCATGCGGAAGAGGCGATTGCCGCGCCCGACACGGTCAGACCAGTAGAGCGCCGGACCGGGCGAGGTCAGCCTGACCGCCAGCGCAATGGCCAGAATCGGCAGGCTCAGGATAAGCGCGGCGACGCCGGCAAGACTCAGGTCGAACAGGCGTTTCATCGGTTTCACTCCGCCCGCAGCGCCTCGACCGCATCGAGACGCGCCGCACTGCGCGCGGGCAACACGCCGGCCGCCAGACCGATCGTGACGGCAACGGCTTCGGCGAGAAGGACGAAGGACAGCGGCGTCTGCACCGGCAGCGCGGGGAACAGCAGGTGCGCGAGCTGCGCGATGCCAATGCCGAGCGCGAGGCCGAGCAAACCGCCAACCGCAGCAAGCGCCACCGCTTCGGCGAGGAAGACGCCGAGGATGGTCCGCTCCCGCGCGCCGAGCGCCTTGAGCAGGCCGATCTCGTTGGTGCGCTCG
>CAYNCH010000060.1:8206-8733 GCA_964395815.1 uncultured Methyloversatilis sp. | reverse complement strand
CGGCAAGGCCATCGACATCGTCAACCGCTACCCCGCCGCCACAGCCAACGGCATCCTCGGCGCCGCCGACATCAACCTGACGGCCGACGGCATGAGTACCGGCGGCACCGGCTGCGCCGCCGGTGCGATCTGTCTCGACATCGCCGGCGGCACCGTACCCAACTGCCGCATCACCTACGAGCCGGCCACCCTGTCCGGCGCCATCATTACCGCACCCGTGATCTCCGTCACGACCACGGGCTGCTGACCGCTTTGATAAACTTTGGACGCACCCGAACGGAGGACGCAACAATGAAACCCACCCAATCCCAACAAGGCTTCACGCTGATCGAACTGGTCGTCGTGATTGTGATTCTCGGCATTCTGGCGGCCACGGCGCTGCCAAAGTTTATCGACTTAACCTCCGAAGCAGAAACAGCTGCGGTTCAGGGTGTGGCTGGCGGTCTAGCCTCTGGTGCATCAGTAAATTACGGTGCATATAAAGCCTCAAATGGTACAAAGGGAACAGCTGTAACTGGCGCCAGCAA
>CAYNCH010000060.1:4121-8196 GCA_964395815.1 uncultured Methyloversatilis sp. | reverse complement strand
GCAACAGCTACCGCAGTTATACAGGGTGGCCTTCCTACTGGTTACTACATTACTGCCGGTACTACGGCATTCGTCGCTAACACAATTGCATACTGCAAAGTGTGTAAGGACAAAGATGCAGGCAGCGACTGTGATGTGGGAGAACCGACCGTTGATAACATTCCTGTTCCGCTCACTTCATAAGTAACGGACACCAAACTGCCCAAGATTAACTGCCCCAACTGAAATGGCACTGGTGGGGCGGCGGCCTGGAGCGATCCGGGCCGTTTCTTTTTTGCGATATCGCCCCGGATTGTCATCCTGTTCGCATGGCGGTCAATAAACGGTAAGCGCTACCCTAGCCGGATGAAATTCGCTTCCTTGCCGTTGCTTTGTCTCTCGGCCACGTTCATGCTGGCCGGTTGCGTTTCCTTTGGCGACAAGCCATCGGTGCCTCCGGCCCAGGCCCAGGCCCCCCAGCCCCCCGCCTGCGTCGGCCAGCCGCTGCGCAAGGTGCTCGTCACCGCCTTCCCGCTGCGCTATCCCGAGCAGCTCAAGTCGGGCGAATACATGGGCTGGGCGCAGACGACCGGGGCGGAGCTGGCACGGCAATTCGGCGCAGCGGGGCGGCTGCGCGTCGCCGCCTTGCCCGAAAACTTCCCCTTCGAAGAGGCGGCAGCAGCACCCGAAATCGAGCGCGACGCGCAAGGCAAGCCACGCATCGTCGAATGGGCGCGCCGCGAGCGTGCGCAATACGTGCTCTCCGGCGGGGATAATTGGGGACAGACCCCAATTAACCCAAGCGCCAAAAGTCGGCGCTAGCTGGACGGCGGCTCGTAGCGATACGAGCCGTTTTGCTTCTTGCGGCCGGTGCTACACTTCAGCGCCATGCGCCTGACAGTCGAACAAGCCAACGCCATTCGCCGCATCGCCCGCGAGGAAGCCGGTGCCGACAGCATCGTGCGCCTGTTCGGCTCGCGCCTCGACGACAACGCCCGGGGCGGCGATATCGATCTGCTGGTGCAAGCGGCCCACCCCATCGATCGTCCTGCACTGTTCGGTGCCCGCCTCGCCGCCCGGCTTACACGCGTCATGGGGGGCCGACGCGTCGATGTGCTGCTGGCCGCGCCCAATCTCCAAACGCTGCCCATCCATGCCCTCGCTGCACGGGAGGGCATCGTGCTATGAACACCGGCAATCTGGCCCGCCTGCGCTTCCTCGCCCGCGTGATCGGAAAAGAACTCCGCCATCTCGAAACGACCGACCGTCGCCTATTCGCCGTTCCCATGACAGCGGAACGAGCCGCTTCATTGTCAGACGATCCCGATCTCGCGGAGCGCGTCGAGGCTTTCGTAGGTCGTTTTGGCAGATTGCAGGATACGCTGGCCGACAAGTTGCTGCCGGCGCTTCTGGGCACCCTGGGAGAACCCGTCGGCCCACAGATTGACAATCTCGATCGTGCAGAACGGTTTGGCTGGATCGCTTCGACCGATCAATGGGTCGCCACTCGCCAGTTGCGCAACCGGATGGTTCACGAATACATGGAAGACATGACCTTGCTCGCCGACGCACTGCAGTCCGGGCATGAATCGATAAACATGCTGCGCCATGCAGCCAACACCATGACCCGCGAACTGGAATCGCGCGGCTGGCTGTAAAAACATGGGCGTCCGGAGTCTGCCGCGATTATTGCTGATTGCCGGACTGATGTTCATCAGCGGCTGCGTTTCCGTTGGCGACACGCCACCCGCGGCAGAGCCCCAGGCCAGCGCCCCCCAGCCGCCCGCCTGCGTCGGCCAGCCGCTGCGCAAGGTACTGGTCACCGCCTTTCCGCTGCGCTATCCCGAGCAGCTCAGGCCGGGCGAGTACATGGATTGGGCGCAAACGACGGGAGCAGAGTTGGCGCGGCAGATGGGCGCAACAGGGCGCGTACGTGTCGCAGCGGCTCCCGAGGACTTTGCGTTTACCGAGGCAACCGCTGCGCCCGCGGTCGAGCGCGATGCGCGCGGGGAACCCCGCATCGTCGAGTGGGCACGGCGCGAGCGGGCGCAGTATGTGCTCGCCGGCGTGTTCAAGGATTTCGGCACGGCACACAAATGGCAGGTCCTGCCCGAGCGGCAGATCAGCCTCGAAATCTTTTTGTACGACGGCATCGATGGCCGACTGCTGTCTCGTCGCGCGTTCGACCGACAGCTGATGCTGGATGGCGACCTGCCGAAGGCCGTGATACCCGGCACGCGCGCCTTTGCCGATTCGCGGCTGGGTCGCGCCTATTACGCACTGCTCGCCGACATCGGCCAGTGGGCGACGGACGAGATCGCCTGCCGGCCATTCCCGCTGCGGATCGTGCGCGTCGAGGGACGCCAGCTGCATCTCGATGCCGGCAGCGACAGCGGCCTGGCCGCCGGGGCCGCGCTTTCGACCACCACCCGGCCGCAGCTGGTGATGGCCGGCGGCTCGCTCAATCGCCGGCAGATGCCGATGGCGACCATCGTGCAGGTCGGTCCGGACAGCAGCACGGCAGAAGTTCCCGAGCAGCGCGTTCCGCCGAAATTTTCGGTCGGCGGGATTCTTTACGTCCCCGACAAACAACCATCAATAACCGATAAGTAACAGCAGGTAAAAGTCGGCGCCGACGGGACGGCGGTGATTTCGCTTCGGCTAGAATTTCTGCATGAAAACCCGTTCGCTACTCGCTGTCCTCGCGGTCGTCCTCGCCGCCGGCGGCTATGGCGCGTATCGCGCCTTCCTCGCACCCGACAACGCGCCGGCCTGGAAATTCGCCACGCTGGAACGCGGCCCGCTGGTGGCTTCGGTCTCGGCCACCGGCACGTTGAACCCGGTCGTTTCGGTGCAGGTCAGCTCGCAGATCTCGGGGCAGATCCAGCAGATATTCGTGGACTTCAACAGCACGGTGAAAGCCGGCCAGCTGATCGCACGCATTGCTCCGGAAACCTACGAGCACCGTCTGCGGCAGGCCGAAGCCGATCTTGAAGCAGCCCGCGCTACGGTCGCCATCCAGCAGGCCGAGCTGTATCGCGCGCAGGTGAATCTGGCCGATGCCGAGCGCGACCACGAACGCAAGAAATCCCTCGTGGACAAGAACTTCATTTCGCCCGCCGAACTGGACAAGGCGAAGACCACGCTGGAGGCGGCACGCGCGCAGAAGCGCGTCGTCGAAGCACAGGCACGCAACAGTGCCGCCCTGGTCAGGCAACGCGAGGCGCAGGTCGGACAGGCGAAAGTCGATCTCGGCCGGACGGAACTGCGTGCGCCGGTGGACGGCATCGTCATCAAGCGCAGCGTGGAGCCGGGCCAGACGGTCGCAGCCAGCCTGCAGGCACCGGAGATGTTCGTCATCGCGCAAAACCTCGACGACATGCAGGTCGAAACCGCCATCGACGAAGCCGATGTCGGGCGGCTGCAGGTCGGCCAGGAAGCCAGTTTCACGGTCGACGCGTTTCCGGGCCGACGCTTCAAGGGCGAGGTGCGCCAGGTACGCAAGGCCGCGCAGGTGGTATCGAACGTCGTGTCCTATACCGTGGTGATTTCAGCCGCCAACCCGGAGCTGATCCTGTTGCCGGGCATGACGGCCAACGTGCGCATCGTGACGGCGAAAAAGGATGAAGTGCTGAAAGTGGCCAATGCCGCTCTGCGTTTTCGACCGCCAACCGACGCCGAACAAAAGTCGGCGCTGGCGGAACGGCGCCCCGGAGAAGGCAAGCTGCGCAGCGGCAGTGCGGGTACAGGCGGCAAGCTCTGGGTGCTCGGCACCGACGGCAAGCCGCAGGCAATCGAGGTGCGAACCGGCATCAGCGATGGCAGCCAGACCGAGCTGGTGAACAGCGATCTCGCCGTCGGCCGCGAGGTGATCGTCGGTATGAACGCCGCCTCCGGCAAGGCCAAGGCCACTCCGCCACGCATGTTCTGAACCGCGATGAGCGCACCGTCCCCATCGCCCACGCTGATCCGCACCATCGCCCTGGCCAAGGATTACCCGCTCGGCGACACCATCGTGCCGGCGCTGCGCGGTGTTTCGCTGGCGATCGCGGCCGGCGAATTTGTCGCCGTCATGGGCCCGTCCGGCTCGGGCAAG
>CAYNCH010000060.1:0-4111 GCA_964395815.1 uncultured Methyloversatilis sp. | reverse complement strand
TGGGCTGTCTCGACCACCCGAGTAGCGGCGAATACTGGCTCGACGATCAGGAAATTTCCCGTCTTCCAGATGATGCCCTGTCGGCGCTGCGCAATCGCCGCATCGGTTTCGTCTTCCAGCATTTCAACCTGCTGCCGCGCACCTCGGCGCTCGAAAACGTCGCCCTGCCGTTGCTCTACCGCGGCATGACCGCCCACGAGCGTCACGAGCGCGCCGCCCACCGGCTGCATCAGGTCGGTCTCGCCGAGCGCATGGACCACCACCCGGTCCAGCTTTCGGGTGGCCAGCAGCAGCGCGTGGCGATCGCCCGCGCGCTGGTCGGCGATCCGGCGCTGGTGCTCGCCGACGAGCCCACCGGGGCGCTCGATTCGCGGACCGGCATTGAAATCATGGCGTTGCTGCAGGAACTCAACCACGAGGGCATCACCGTCGTGCTGGTCACCCACGAGCAGGACATCGCCGCCTACGCGGACCGCATCATTCACTTCCGTGATGGCCGCGTGGTGAGCGACCTCGCCAATGTGCGCCGCGATGCCCGCGCGGACCTGTCCGCCCGGCCCGTTCCCGCATGAACTTCTATGCCACTCTGCTGATCGCCCTCAAGGCGCTGCGCGTCAACAAGATGCGCAGCGCCTTGACGATGCTCGGCATCATCATCGGCGTAGCGGCAGTGATCGTGATGGTGGCGGTGGGCAGCGGTGCGCGCGCCCAGGTGGAGGCGCAGATCAAGAGCCTGGGGGCAAACCTGATGATGGTCTACTCGGTCTCGCCCACATTCACCGGCGCGCGCGCCGCTGTCGGCGCGGCCCATACCATCAGCGAAGAGGATGCCTACGCGATCGGCCGGGAGCTGCCCGATGTCGTCGCCGCTGCCGCTCCGGCGCTGCGCGGCAGCGGCCAGATCGTCGCCGGCAACAGCAACTGGTCCACTGCCTTCTTCGGCGTCACCCCGGAGTATTTCGACGTGCGCGAGTGGAGCATCGCCGAGGGACGCTTCTTCGACCAGGCGGAAATCAACGGCGCCGCCAAGGTCGTCGTGATCGGCAAGACGGTCGCCGACAACCTCTTCGGCGATGCGAGCCCGATCGACCAGACGGTGCGCATCCGCACCGTGCCGCTCACCGTGGTCGGCGTGCTCGCCGCCAAGGGGCAAAGCCCCGGCGGTTCGGATCTCGACGATATCCTGCTGATGCCGATCAGCACTGCACGCAACCGCGTGCTGGGCGCGACAGCCCTGGCAAAATCCCGATCGGTCGGTGCGATCCAGATCAAGCTGATCGATGGCATCGACAGTCAGTACGCGGAGGAACGGGTGCGCGAACTGCTGCGCCAGCGCCATCGTCTGCAGCCCGGCCAGGACGACGACTTCACCCTGCGCAACATGACCGAGATCCTCCAGACGCGGGAAGAATCGTCGCGCGTGATGGCGCTGCTGCTCGCGGCCGTCGCCTCCGTATCGCTGCTGGTCGGCGGTATCGGCATCATGAACATCATGCTGGTGTCCGTCACCGAGCGCACCCGGGAAATCGGCCTGCGACGCGCGGTCGGTGCCCGTTCGGGCGATATCCTGCGGCAGTTTCTCGTCGAGGCAATTACCCTGGCGCTGATCGGCGGGCTGGTCGGCGTGCTGCTGGGCAGCGGCGGTGCGCAAGCCGTCGGGGCGCTGGCCGGCTGGCCGATCCAGCTCTCCGCCTCGGCCACGCTGCTGGCCGTGAGCTTTTCGGCCGCGATCGGCATCTTTTTCGGCTTCTACCCGGCACGCAAGGCGGCGCGCATGTCGCCCATCGAGGCACTCCGCCACGAATAGCCCGGCAGGACTGTAATAATTCCCGGGGGGGCCAGGACCTACAATAGGCCATGGCTCAGGAAATCGAACTCAAGCTCGCCCTGCCCGAAGATGCTCAACGGACTTTGTTACGGCATCCGCTGCTCAAGCAGGCGATCGACAAGCAATCCTTCCGGCTCGTCAATCTGTATTACGACACGCCCACGCTGGCACTGCGCAAGCGCGGCATCGCGCTGCGTCTGCGCGCCAAGGGACGCCTCTGGCTGCAGACCGTAAAATGCGCGGGCGAAGCCGGCGGCGGCCTGTCTGCCCGGCCGGAGTGGGAAACGCCTTATATCGGTCATTTCGACTTTTCCGGCATCGACGACCCGGCGGTGCGCGAGTGCCTCGACAAGCCCAAATTCAAGACCCGCATCGCGCCCGTCTTCGAAACCAATTTCCAGCGCGTGGCCTGGATCTTCGAACCCGGGCCCGGCACCCGCATCGAGATGGTGCTCGACCGCGGCTGGATCGCCGCGGCCGGTCGGCGCGAGGCCATATCCGAAATCGAGCTCGAGCTGTTGCAGGGCGACCCGGCACAACTCTTCGCCCTCGCCCGCGTGCTGGCCGAACGCGTGCCGGTGGCGCCGGCGCCGCTTTCGAAGGCCGATCGCGGCTACCGGCTGTTCGGACAGGTAACGGCGGCGCCCATCAAGGGTTCCGCCGTAGCCTTGGTGCCAGCCGACGATCCGCTCGCCGCTTTCCGCCGTATCGCCTTGTCCTGCCTCGATCACCTGCAGCAAAATCATCCGGGCGCGTGTTCCAGCGACGACCCGGAATACATCCACCAGATGCGCGTGGCCACGCGACGCCTGCGCGCGGCCTTGCGGCTGTTCGGCCCGCGGCTGCCAGCCGGTTTCGCCTCGCGGCTGACGGAGCCACTGCAGGAGTTGATGGCTGTGCTCGGGCAGGCGCGCGATCTGGACGTCCTGCTCGCCGAGATCGCCGAACCGGTACTGGCCGCCCTGCCCGACGAACCCCGACTTGCGGCACTGACCGGCATCATTACCGAGCGGCGCTTCGATCGCCGCCGGGCAGCGGTGGCTTTCCTGCGGTCGCCACGCTTTGGCGCAGCCGCCCTGGAAGTGTTGCAAGCCCTGCACGGACTGGATATCCCGGCGCCAAAAGTCGGCGCCGGCGGCACGGCGGAAATATCGGATACGGCGGCAACCCCGGCGCTGCCGGACAGGGTCGCCGATTTTGCCGCCGACCGCCTGCGGCGGCTGCGCAAGAAGGTGCTTGGCCTCGCCGCCCGCGCCAGCATCGATGATCCGCCCAGCCTGCATGCGCTGCGCATCGGCATCAAGCGCTTGCGTTATGCGCTCGAATTCTTCGCGCCACTGGCCTCCCCCCGCGCCCTGCGCCGCCTGCTTGGCCACCTGGCCGAACTGCAAGAGACGCTCGGCCAGATCAACGATCTGGCCAACGCCGGCACCCTGCTGATGGCCTGCGCCCAGGAACGCGGCGGCGACCCGCGCCTGCGCGAAGCCGTCACCCTGATCGGCGGCTGGCACGGACCCCGCCATCAGGATCTGCTCGCCGCGATTCCCGGGCAACTGAAACATCTCGGTAAACTTCGTCTGCCAAAATTCCGCACTTGACCGGACTGATGGACAAGGTTGACGATATGGATCTGATTCTCTGGCGCCACGCCGAAGCCGAGGATGGCGGCACCGGCATGCCCGATGCCAAGCGCCGCCTCACCCCGCGTGGCGAGAAACAGGCGCACGACATGGCCAAATGGCTCAGGCCGCGCCTGCCGAAGAAGATTCGTATCCTCGTGAGCCCCGCTACGCGCACCCAGCAGACCGCCCATGCGCTGGCGCTGCCCTTCGAAGTCGAACCGAAAATCGCCGTCGGCGCCGATACCGCCGACCTGATCGCCGGCGCCAACTGGCTCGAACAGTCCGGCGCCACGCTGCTGGTCGGCCACCAGCCCTCACTCGGCCGCCTCGCCGCCCTCCTGCTCTCGGGAACCGAAGCCGACTGGAGCGTGAAGAAAGGCGGCGTCTGGTGGTTCTCCAAGCGCAGCCGCGAAGGACGCGACCAGACCGTCCTGCGCGTGGTGATGAATCCGGAGTTGCTGCGGTAAGATTCCGGCTCCGGGTAGCCCCCCCGCATCACTCGCCGCATCCGCGGCTCGCTTAGTATTGGCCGGGCATTATGGAAATCTACGCATGGAAACTCGCCATCGAGGGCATTTTTTTATCTGGCTTTGGCTGTTCCCGGCCATCGACGTGGGTCTATATACATGGCTGGCGTTATCGGATGCAACACAGCCGGCTA
>CAYNCH010000059.1:0-8736 GCA_964395815.1 uncultured Methyloversatilis sp. | reverse complement strand
AGGCCCCACAGCCACAGCGGCGCGTCGCAGCGCGTGCGCAGCCAGGCGCGGGCGGCGAGAATGTCTTCGATCCAGCTTTCCCAGGCGGCGTCGCCGAAATCGCCGTCGCTGTCGCCGCAGCCGTGCAGGTCGATCTGCAGGACGGCGTAGCCGTGCTGTGCGAGCCGCCGTGCCGCCAGCGCGGTCATGCGGCGCGACTTGTTCATTTCCTCGGCGAAGGCGTGGAGGTGGATCAGCGCACCGCGTGCGGCGATGCCTGCCGCCGGCGGGTGATAGAGACAGAAGCGCTGCGAGTGCGGGGCGTCGGCGACCGTGAGGAAGAAGGCTTCGGGCGCCATGCGGGGACGGTCGGACTGCCGGTCGTCAGCCCGCGAGCTTGCCGTCTACGAATTCGACCAGCGAACCCACCGTGGCGAAGATGCTGCCGTCGATCTCGTCGTCGTCGGCAGCGAAGCCGAAACGCTCTTCGAGTCCGGCGATGAGGGAAACGACAGCCATCGAATCGAGTTCCGGAATGGCGCCGAGCAGCGGGGTCGTGGCGGTGAAGCCGGCGCTGCGGCCGTCGAGGCCGAGGATCTCGTCGAGGAGGGCGAGGACTTCCTGCTGGGTGTTCACGTGCGACTCCGGTCGGCTGGGGCGAAAAGTACGCGGATTATAGGTTCAAAGAAGAATTTCGACTGTGCGATACTTTGCATTGTCATAGTTATCGACGATTTCGGCCATGTGCGATTCCTGCCTTCTCCATGAACTTCCTGCCTTCGCTGCCGTACGCAGTCCGAAATCGATCGCGCTGACCTATGGCAAGGAATCCCTCGCCTACGGCGAACTGCAAGAGGCCATCGCGCGTTTCGCCGGCGGGTTGCTCGGTCTCGGCCTGCAGCGCGGCGAGCGCGTCGCGATCTATCTGGAGAAGCGCTTCGAGACGGTGGTCGCGAGCTTCGGCACGCCGGCGGCGGGCGGGGCGTTCGTGCCGCTCAATCCGCTGCTGAAGCCGGAGCAGGTGGCTTACATCCTCCGCGATTGCAACGTGCGCGTGCTGGTGACTTCGCCCGAGCGCCTGGCGCTGCTGGCCGACGTGTTGCCCGACTGTCACGACCTGCGCCAGGTCGTGATGCTGGATGGCGATACGCCCGCCGTCAGCCTGCCGGTCGCCACACTGCGCTGGAGCGAGCTGCTGCAAGCGCCGGCCCGGCCGGGACACCGCGTGATCGATACCGACATGACGGCGATCCTCTATACCTCGGGCAGCACGGGCAAGCCCAAGGGCGTGGTGCTGTCACACCGCAACATGGTGGCCGGCGCGAAAAGCGTGGCGTCCTACCTCGGCAACCGGGCGGGCGATACGCTGCTGGCGGCGCTGCCGCTTTCTTTCGATGCCGGCTTCAGCCAGCTGACGACGGCCTTCCATGTCGGCGCGCGCGTCGTGCTGCTGAACTACCTGCTGCCGCGCGACGTGCTGAAGGCGCTGGAACGCGAGAAGGTGACCGGCCTGACGGCGGTGCCGCCGCTGTACATCCAGCTGTCGCAGCTCGACTGGCCGGCGGGGGTTACCGAACACCTGCGCTATTTCGCCAATACCGGCGGACGCATGCCGCGCGAGACGCTGGATGCCCTGCGCGCCCGCGTGCCGAAGACGCAGCCCTTCCTGATGTACGGCCTGACCGAGGCGTTCCGTTCGACCTTCCTGCCGCCGGCGGAGGTGGATCGCCGGCCGGATTCGATCGGCAAGGCGATCCCGAATGCCGAGATCCTCGTGCTGCGCGAGGACGGCACGCCGTGTGCGCCGAATGAGCCGGGCGAGCTGGTGCACCGTGGTGCGCTGGTCGGCATGGGCTACTGGAACGATCCGGAGAAGACGGCCGAGCGCTACAAGCCGCTGCCGCTGCATGCGCCGGGCCGCGAGGCGGGGCTGGTGCTGCCGGAACTGGCGGTGTTCTCCGGCGACACGGTGCGCATGGACGAGGAAGGCTTCCTGTATTTCGTCGGCCGGCGCGACGAGATGATCAAGACCTCCGGCTACCGCGTCAGTCCGACCGAGGTCGAGGAGATTCTCTACGCCACGAAGCGGGTCGGCGAGTGCGTGGCGTTCGGTGTCGATCATCCGACGCTTGGCCAGGCGATCCAGGTGATCGCGACGCCGCCGGCGGGCGGAACGCTCGATGTCGATGCGCTGCTGGCGGATTGCCGCGCACGGATGCCGGCCTACATGGTGCCGGCCGGCTTCGAGGTACGCACCGGACCCCTGCCGCGCAACCCGAACGGCAAGATCGACCGCAAGACGCTCAGCACCGAATGGATCGAGAAAAATGGCCACTGAAAAGACCCTGCCCGTCCATGCACCGATGCACCAGTTTCCCGTCGCGGACGGGGAGCTGATCGTCGGCGGCCTGCCGCTGTCGCGGCTGGCCGCGCGGGTGGGCCGGACGCCTTTCTACGCCTATGACCGGGGATTGCTCGCGGAACGCGTGGCGGAGCTGCGTGCCGTCCTGCCGGTGGGCGTGAAGCTGCATTACGCGATGAAGGCGAATCCGATGCCGGCGCTGGTCGGCTTCATGGCCGGCCGGGTGGATGGCATCGACGTGGCCTCGGGCGGCGAGCTGAAGGTGGCGCTGGATGCCGGAGCCGATCCGCGCGAGGTCAGCTTCGCCGGTCCCGGCAAGAGCGACATGGAGTTGCGTCAGGCCGTGGCAGCCGGCATCCTCGTCAATGTGGAATCATTTCGCGAGATCGGATTGCTGGCCGGCATTTCACGCGAACTGGGGTTGCCTGCGCGTGTCGCCATTCGCGTGAATCCGGATTTCGAGCTCAAGTCGTCCGGCATGAAAATGGGCGGCGGGCCGAAGCAGTTCGGCATCGATGCCGAGGAAGTCCCGGCGGCACTCGCCGAGATCGGCCAGGCCGGACTGGCTTTCGAGGGCTTTCACCTTTTCGCCGGTTCGCAGAACCTGCGCCACGAAGCGATCGTCGAGGCGCAGTGCAAGGCCTATGAGCTGGCCCTGCGCCTGTCCCGGTCAGCGCCTTCCCCCGTGCGCTTCCTCAATCTCGGCGGCGGCTTCGGCATTCCCTATTTTCCCGGCGAGCAGCGGCTGGAGACGGCGCCGATCGGGGCGAATCTCGCGGCGCTGGCCGAACGGGCGAAGACCGAGCTGCCGGATACCGAACTCGTCATCGAACTGGGACGCTACCTGGTGGGCGAGGCCGGCATCTACGTCGCACGCGTGGTCGACCGCAAGGTGTCGCGCGGCCAGGTCTTCCTCGTCACCGATGGCGGCCTGCATCATCATCTGTCGGCCTCGGGCAATTTCGGCCAGGTGATCCGCAAGAATTATCCGGTCGCGATCGGCAATCGGATGGAAGCGACGGAATCCGAAACTGCCTCGGTGGTCGGCCCGCTGTGCACACCGCTCGATCTGCTGGCCGACCGCATGACGCTGGCGAAGGCGGTGCCGGACGATCTGGTCGTGGTCTTCCAGTCGGGCGCCTATGGTGCGAGCGCCAGCCCTCAGGCCTTCCTGGGCCATCCGGCCGTGGTCGAGGTGCTGGTCTAGGCGGCCCGGAGATTCGGGTGCCGTCCTGCCAGCGCCGACTTTTACCGGCGCGTCAGTTGCACAGCCCGAGCAGGCGGTCTTCCTGCGTGCAGGGTTCCTTGAGCGGTGCAACGCCCTCCATGCAGGCGGCGATCTCGCGGGCGGCGATGCGCGAGTTCGCCCAGCCTTGCAACTCGGGTCGTACGACGAGTTCGAGTGCGGACCACGCGGGCGGGCCTTCCGTCTTCAGTCGCGCGAAGTGCTTGCACCAGGCTGCAGCAAAACCGGCCAGCAGGGCATCGCTCTTTTCACCGTGACCGGAGGCGCCGAGGAAGATACGCACCGCAAGGGCAGCCTGGTCGGCTTCCAGCAGGTTCGGGTAGTCGGCGGCAAAGGCGGTGACTGGGGCATAGAGGGTGCGCAGCGCGGCAGCGGTCGGATGGCTGGCATCGAAACGCAGCAGTTTCACGAATTTTCGTGCTTCCGGCTTCATGTTGGCGAGCAGCCGAGCGGGCCGCGGAGCGACAAGGGCAACGGCATCGAGGCTGCCTTCGGTGATCAGCTTGACGAGAGCCTCGTCGTCCGGGAGGAAGTTGGCCTGTGCGTCGGGCAGTGCGATGCCGAACATCATTCGATAGAGATTGGCGATGCTGAGCGCCGTGCCACTGTGTAGCGGACCAAGGTTGATGTGCGCGCTGGCCAAGTCGTGCAGATGGTTCATCGGCGAATCGCTGCGCACGAGGATGTGGATTTCTTCGAAGTGCAGGGGGGCAATGGTGCGCACGGTTTCGATCATGCGCGTGGCGTCTGGATGGCCGCGCATAGCGGCGCCGATGTAGACGGGCGCGGCATCGGCCTGCAGCAGTGCGAGTTGCAGGGCGCCGGTTTCATGCAGGCGCAGCAGGGCTTCGGGCGTGCCGGCTACGTTGCGTGTGATGAGTTCGATGCCGGCATCGCGCGCGATGTGTCGGGCAATCATGCGGACCATGTCCTGCTGGGCGGTTGTGGCGTGAATTTTCACACGCTCGGCGGCGCTGGCGAAATCACCCCATAGCGAGCTCGCGATGAGCAGCAGGCCGGTCAGCAACAGCGGCAGACGGAGGGCCGGGGTCACTTCTTGATCTGTTTGGGGTCGCACAGGCCGACTGCCGCGATGGCCTCGGTACAGGGACGCTGGGCTTCGGTTGCCGCGGTTGCTTCGCGCGCCTTGCGTTCTTTCGCCTCGCGGGCGGCTTTGGCTTTTGCAGCTTTCTCCCGTTCGATTTTCGCCTGTGCTTCGGCTTCTAGGGCGGCCTTTTCTGCGGTGCTCCTGTCGGGCACGGCTTTTTCAACATCAGGTTCTGCGGGCGGTGCAACCTGCAGCGGCGGCAAGACTGCGGCGGGAGCCGGTTGTGGTGCGCTGGGGAGTACCGTGATGGGAATCGGCTGCGCTGGCAGGCTGGCGCTGCCGACCGGTTCGGGTTGCCAGTTCTTGGGCGCTGGCAGGTGGGAACGGTTGAACCACAACAAGGGCAGGCCACCGGCAACGATGGCGACGATGATCAGCGGCAGGGCGGAAACCCCCTGCTTTGTTTCGGTCACGGGAGGGGAGGGGGCGGCAGCGGGAGCCGCCTTCGTCGGCAGTGCGGCATCAGCCAGCGGAATCTCGGGAAAGAAGGTACCGCAATGCTCGCACTGCCTAGCATTGACGTCGCTGACCTTGCCGCAGTTGGAGTTGGGACAGACGCGCAGGTGCAGCGGTGAGCCGCATTCGGCGCAGAAGCGGGCGCCAGGGATGTTCTCATGCTGGCAGAAAGAGCATTGGACCGCGAACATCGAATTATGCCGATCAGATCTGGAAGGGCAAAAAGGATAGCAGATTGATGCTGGCGGTTGGCCGGGAAATTTGTCATGGATGCTGGAATAATCGGAAGTCTGACGGCTTCCGGGCGCCATCGCCATGCCACTTTCCCTGTTGATCAAGAAGATTCTGTCGGCACTGGCATTGCCGCCGTTGATGCCTTTGCTCTGCATCGTGATTGGCTTGGCGCTCGCCAGACGCAAGCCGCGCTTGGGGTACGGGTTCGCCTGGGCCGGCCTGGCGATGATCTGGCTGACGAGTACCCCGGCGATTCTCGATCTGATGGTCAAACCGCTCGAAAACGTACCGGTGTTGCAGGAGAAGGATCTCGCCCGTGCCGAGGCGATCGTGATTCTCGGTGCCGGTTATCACCGCCATATGCCCGAGTATGGCGGTCCCGTGCCGAATCGTCTGGCGCTCGAGCGCCTGCGTTTCGGGGCGCGTCTGGCGCATTTCAGCGGGCTTCCGGTGATGGTGAGCGGGGAGGCTGAAGTGATGGCCGAAAGTCTTTACGTGGATTTCGGGCTCGCTCCACGCTGGCTCGAGGGCGAATCGCTCGATACGGCCGATAATGCGCGCTTCTCCGCGAACATTTTGAGAAACGAAGGTATCCGGCGCATCGCGCTGGTGACCCATGCGGCCCACATGCGGCGATCCATCGGTGAATTCGCATCGCAGGGAATCGAGGTCATACCGGCGCCGACCGGCTTTCTCGGCGATTATTCGCCGGACGACGGCGAGATGGGCGGCGAAGATCTGTTCGATTACCTGCCGGGACCTTCGGCGGCTTTCGCGAGTTGGTTCGTGATCCACGAATGGGCCGGAATCCTCGCCCAGCGTATCCGGCTCGCCGTGGCCGGAGAAGGTTCGGTTCGGGGTGATGCTGTGAAATAGAGGCTTAAAAATATTGATCTATATCTATTACTTTTAGTGTAGTTGTGCCGTATATTCATGGCATGAAGTCAGGCATGCGCTCGCTTTCGCATGCGAAACGATGCTAGGAGACAGGCCATGAACCACATGAATCTGAACCGGGAGAGTTCCGTCCTGATCGCAGGCGTGCTGGCCGTGGTCGTCATCCTCACGGCCTGCGTCTTCATCTGGCTGGCTTTCGATTCCATGCCCGCCATCGCGATCGTTCTCGGCTGGGGAGTGGCGGCGATACTGCCTTTCGTCATGCGTGAAATCAGCCTGCGGCTCATGCCGCGTCGACGCATCCTGTTGCGTCATTGAGTGTTCGGCCGCCTGCGGGCGGCACCTTCTTTTCCCTTTTGTGTTTTAGCCGATCAGTGCCACGGCCTTGATTTGCGCCCACAGATCGCGGCCGGCCGCGACGTCCAGTGCTGCTGCCGAGCGGTGGGTGATGCGGGCGAGCAGTGGGGATTCTCCTGCCTGAAGGCGAATCAGTGTCTGTGCGGGATGGGGTTCGTCAGCCAGTTCGACCACCCGGACGGGCAGGATGTTGAGGATGCTGGTGCCTTCGTGCCGCTCGCGGGCGAGGCTGACGTCGCGGGCGAGGATGCGGACGCGCACCTGATGGCCGACCGCGTGGCCGCCGTCGCGGACCCACAGCGAATGACCGCCGTTGCCGGGCAGTGCGATGCGGGCGAGATGCCAGCGTTCGTCGCGCTCGGCGACGGTGCCGTCGAGTACCACGCCGGCATCTTCACCGAGGCGCAGCGACAGGGCGGGCAGGTCGGTCCGGGCGAGCGTTTCGCCGAGCGGGCCTTGCGCGACGGCCCGGCCGCCGTCCATGACGACCAGATGGTCGGCCAGCCGGGCGACTTCGTCCGGCGCATGACTGACGTAGAGGACCGGGATCTCCAGTTCGTCGTGCAGGCGTTCGAGGTAGGGCAGGATTTCGTTCTTGCGGGCAAGGTCGAGCGCCGCCAGCGGTTCGTCCATCAGCAGCAGGCGTGGCTGGGCGAGCAGGGCGCGGGCGATGGCGGCCCGCTGGCGTTCGCCGCCGGAGAGGGTGTCGGGCCTGCGACCGAGCAGGCCGGCGATGCCGAGAAGATCGGCAATGCGATCGATCCCGGAATAGTCGGCGCCGGCGGGACGGCGCGGGATCCGGTGCCGGGCGCGGCGCAGGCCGTAGTCGAGGTTGCCGCGTACCGAGAGATGCGGAAACAGGCTCGCTTCCTGAAATACATAGCCGATCGGTCGCCGGTGCGGCGGCAGGAAGGTGTGTTCGTCCTGCCAGGTTTCACCGGCGAACAGCAGCCGGCCTGCCGGCGCGCGTTCGAGCCCGGCGATGCAGCGCAGCAGCGTGGTTTTCCCCGACCCGGAAGGACCGAACAGGGCGGTGATGCCGCGACCGGGCAATTCGAGGTCGACGTCGAGGGCGAAGTCGCGGCGATCGAGCCGGAAACGGGCAGCGAGGCTCATCGGGCTTTTTGGCGCCGCCCCGTCGGGTTGAGCGTGTAGAGCGCGAGCAGCACGATGAAGGCGAAGGCCAGCATCGTGGCGGACAGGCCGTGGGCCTGCGCGTATTCGAGCGCCTCGACATGATCGTAGATCTGCACCGAGACGACGCGCGTCTTGTCGGGGATGTTGCCGCCGATCATCAGCACCACGCCGAATTCGCCCACCGTATGGGCGAAGCCGAGGATGGAGGCGGTCAGGAAGCCCGGCTTCGCCAGCGGCACCGCGATGCTAAAGAAGGCGTCGAGCGGCGAGGCGCCGAGCGTGGCAGCCGCTTCGAGCGGGCGTTCGCCGACGGCCTCGAAGGCGTTTTGCAAGGGCTGGACCACGAAGGGCAGCGAATAGATGACCGAGGCGACGACCAGCCCGGCGAAGCTGAAGGGCAGCAGGCCGAGGCCGGCCCATTGCGTGAATTGCCCGACCGGGCCGTGCGGCCCCATGGCGACCAGCAGGTAGAAGCCGATCACCGTCGGCGGCAGGACGATCGGCAGGGCGACGACCGCGCCGACCGGCCCTTTCCACCACGAGCGGGTGCGCGCCAGCCACCACGCGAGCGGCGTGCCGAGCAGCAGCAGCACGCCGGTCGTGACGGTGGCGAGCTTGACGGTGAGCCAGAGGGCGGCGAGGTCGGCAGCGGACATCTACAGATCGTAGCCGAAGCTGCGGATGACGATGCGGGCCTTGTCGCTGCGCAGGTACTGCATGAGCGCCGTGGCGGCGGGATTGTCCCGGCCGCGCGCGAGAATCACGGCATCCTGCCGGATCGGCGAGTAGAGATCGGGCGGGACGATCCAGGCCGAGCCGCCGGCGAGTTTGCCTTCCTTCATCACCTGCGAGAGCGCCACGAAGCCCAGCGCGGCGTTGCCGGTGGCGACGAACTGATGGGTCTGGCCGATGTTCTCGCCCATGACGAACTTAGGCTGCAGCGCATCGGCCAGCTAGAGG